>JAFWWR010000071.1 GCA_017518025.1 Clostridia bacterium | reverse complement strand
CTGGAGTTACGAGGCGATAAAATACGCAGTGGAAAAAGGATATATGAACGGTATCGGCGACGGGAAATTCGACCCGGCGGGACCTATGACCCGCGGAATGGTCGTGACGGTGTTGTACAGGCGAGAGGGCTCCCCTGCCGTGACTTTCCGGAACGATTTTTCGGACGTCAAAGCCGGAAAATACTACTCCGACGCGGTCATCTGGGCGAAGGACGAGGGCGTGGTGAACGGGATCACCGAAACAACCTTCGAGCCGAACGGAAAGATAACGAGAGAGCAGCTCGCGACCATGCTGTCGCGTTTTTCCGAAAGATGCCTCGTTTCCGTACCCGAGAGGGCGGATCTCTCCGGATTTCCGGACGCCGATAAGATCCACAGCTACGCCAAAGACGCTCTGGCGTGGGCGAACGAGGCGAACCTCATCAAGGGCATGAGCGACGGTACTCTCTCCCCGAGAGGCAACGCCACCCGGGAGCAGTTCGCGACGATCCTCAAGAGATTCGACGAGACCTTTACCCTCGTCTATAACGAGCCGGTACTGGTAAGTCAGTACACCGAGCCGGAATATCCCCTCGTCACGGGCGCCGACGTATACGTCGCGGTGAACGGCAGCGACTCAAACCCCGGCACTTTCGACGCGCCTTTCGCCACTTTCAACCGGGCAGTTGAAAAAGTCCGCGAGATCAAGGCGACGAAAACCTCCGGCGACATCGTCGTGGCGTTCAAAGCGGGCGACTACGGTCCCCTGTCCGTGACGCTCACCTCCGAGGACTCCGGCACGCCGGAGCAGAGGATCGTCTACTGCAAATACGGCGACGGGGACGTTACGTTCAATAACGGATACGACATCCCGAAGGAAGACTTCGCTCCCGTCAGCGACGAGGAAAAAGCGCTGTTCAGACAGGCGTTCGCCGACAAGATCTACGTCGCAGACGCCCGAGGAAAGCTCGGCTCCTACGACGCCTCGGCTATCGTCCTCAGCGACGGAGGCCTCATGACTCTCGCCCGGTTTCCAAACAAATTTACCGACGGGACCGACAATCTGATCGAAGACAGCGCCATAACGACGAGTCTCTCAACGATGGAACTGCTTCACTCCCAGTTTCTCAGGAGGATGAGCTCCTATCACACCCTCGATGGACTGAAGATCTACGGCTTCCTGACGACGGGGTGGTACAAGGAAATGCTCACCGTGGGGTCGTACGATTTCGATACCCACGAGATGTATATTTCGGATTACATGAACGCCCGTTCCGCCTACTGGACCGGCGGGCTCCGCTACGAACTGCAGGATGACGGCACCTATTTCATCTGGGACGCCATCGACATGTGCTTCTGCAATATGTCCGAGGATCTGGACGCCCCGGGCGAATACTGGGTAGATACGGAAGCGGAAAAGATATACGTCTACGGCGAGCCGGAAAACTGCCACATCCTCGGCGGAGAGGGGCAAATGATCTCGCTGGACGGCGGCTTCGTCAGCTTCATCGGACTTGATTTCTACAATTCCGCGGACGTTGTGATCAGCGCCTACGGCGACGGGATCACCGTTGAGAGGTGCTCTTTTGCGGGATGCGACGCCGAGTACGCCGTTCATCTGGAGATCCCGGAAGACGCCAACGCGTCGGGCCCCGCCGCCGGCACGACGGTACACGACTGCGAATTCTCGAACTGCGCCGGGAACGGTCTGTTTGTCGAAGGGTGCCGCCGGAATCTGAATCAGTTCCTGGGCGAGGCGAACGTCACGGTGGACAACTGCTACTTCACCGAATGCAATCTGGTTGTCAGCAACACCGCCGCTTTGAGAGTGAATACCTCCGGAGCCACGGTCACGCATAACTACTTCTACAGTACCTCCTGGGGAGGTATCGACTACGGCAGAACGTCGTTCATGACGGCAAAGTATAACGTGTTCGACCGGGTCTGCTACAACGGAGAAGACATCGGGGTCGTCAATTCCTGGGATTTCCCCATTATGGTCGGTAACGTCTTCTCAAACAACCTGTTCCACGCGGGAAGCGGCGGCATGACCGGACGCTTTTGCGCGTACCTCGACAACTCCACGGGAACGGAATTCAGGAGCAACATTCTCTACGACTGCGGGCACGGAGTCGTGAGCAACGGAAACCGCGACAATTACGTTCACGATAACGTTATCATCAATACGGACGACTCCGAAACGCCTATCGAAGTCCGGGACGGAGGAACGGTCATAACGCAGGAGGCGGGCAGGACCGGCGATTTCAGCGCGGTGCTTTCGGATCACAATTATATCGAGTGGAAGGCGTTTATCGACCGGATCGCGGCAAACCCCGATCTTCGTGCACTCATTGCCGAGAGGCTGCCTCATCTGCTGACCTAGACCGCCGACGTCACGAGATGGAATGAGCCGGAGTTTGTCCTGAACATAGTCGTTGACGTTACGGGCAACCGTTATCTGAATCCGACCGCGCATACTTACGAATACTCAGACGCACTGAAACTGTTCGGCAATTACGAGGGCAACGTGGGCTATACGCTCGACGAAAATCCCCTTTTCGTGAATCCCACCATCGGAGACTACCGCATCAGAGAGGGCGTCGACTTCCCGGACATCGAATTTGAAAAGATAGGAAGATACTGAGAAAAAACCCGCTTCGGCGGGCTTTTTCTCAATGGAAGATTGGAAAATGGAAAGTGGAATAT
>JAFWWR010000070.1 GCA_017518025.1 Clostridia bacterium | reverse complement strand
TGCCGTACATGCGGTAGAGCACCGTCACGACCATTCCCCGGGTCATGGAGCCGGCGGGATCGAACTTGCCGCCGCCGACGCCGTTCATGTATCCGTTCCCGACGGCGTATTTTATCGAGTCATAGCTCCAGCGGGACGTTTTCACGTCCGTGAACGGAGAGACGTCCGCGGAAAAGACCGCTGCCGCGCCGGAGAGCATTATAATCGAAAGAACCAGCGCAAAAACCTTTTTCATATCAATTGTTCCTCCCGGAAATCGAGTTCACCTAAATATTATCAAAGCGAACCGGAAAAGTCAAGAAAAAACGCAAACGGCGGAAAATGTATCAAAAAGGATCATTCGTATCACCATTCGTGTCCCCTCATCCGGGTCCTGCGGACCCACCTGTCTCGCTGCGGCTCGGTCACGCCGCGGCTCTGACATGCCCCCGGCATGTCATTCACTACCGCGTCGCCGCTTCGCTTCCCTCCGGGGGGAAGGCTTATACGCCGCCGGTTTCAATATTCCACTTTCCATTTTCCATTTTCCATTGAGAAAAAGCCCGCAGAAGCGGGCCTTTTCTCAATATCTTCCTATCTTCTCGAACTGCACGTCCGGGAATCCCTCCACGCCGTCCCGGAGACGGTAGTCGCCCGCCGCCGGATTGACGAACATGGGGTTCTCGGATAGTTCAAATACTCTGTTGTTCTCGACAGTCGCGTATTCGAGTACGTCGTCCCCGAAATTCCCGTCCGTATAACCTTTATTGTTGAAATACACGTTCCCGCTGACCGTGTTAGTCGGCGCGAGGAAGAAGTATTTCTCCCCGACGTCCGCGTAATCGAAGGACATATCGCGGAACGTGGGTCGGCGACGCTCCAGCTCTTCTCTGTACCCCGGGATCGTCTCGCAGTATTCGCGGACCTTCGCCCAGCGGGCCTCGTGGATGTAAATGGGCCAGGAGCTATGGGCGGCCTCTCCGATCTCTTTTATTTCCGCGGTATAGGACTGCATATTCACCTTTCCGTCCATTATCAGGACGTTGTCGCGGAAGAAATTGTCGCGCCCCGCGCCCGCGAACATGGCCGCATAACCCACGTCGAAGAAAATATTGTTTCTCATATCGGTACCGCAGTCTCCGTCGTCGGCGTAAAGGCCGTACGTCCCCACGCCTCCGTCGACGTGCGGTAGGGGATAAAAGGCGTTGTACCTGATGATACAGTTGCCGTCCTGATTGCCCCAGGTGCGGGTCACACCGCCGTCGCCGGAGTTGCACATCACCGTTTTGAAATCGTTGTATTCGATGATGATATCAAAGGATCCCTGATAACCCACGGCGCAGCGCGAGCATTTTCCAAACAGGCAGTGGGATACGGTCCCTCCGCTGCAGTACCAAAGTCCGACTGCGCTCTCGATGTCAAAAGCGAGGTTTGCCCTCGACACGAGGCAGTTGTCGACGAGGACGTCGCTTCTGTTGGTATATCTTTCCGGACCGGTTGCTTCGTCGTAGACCACCAGCGAACTTCCGGCGGAGAAATCGAAGACGGTATCCGTGACCTTCAGAGCCAGCGGGACGTCGTCGAGAGAGAATTCGAACATTACCGGATCGGCGCCGGTGGAATACGCAAACCTGCAGCGGTCGACCTCAACGTAAGACGTCTTCTGTGCGAACACGAGAGAATCAAGAGCGTTCGTGAAGTCCAGCCCGCGGAAGGTGATATATCCGATATCACGGGCTTCTATCATGCAGTACCCCTCCGTCGCGGGATATCCCGTGCCGGAAACGTACTCCTCGCCGCGAAGTTTTTTCTCGCCGCGTCCGAGAGGGATGTGATACTCGCCGCGAGGATCGAACACATACAGCGTGTCTGTGTTACGGTCGATCCAGTACTCATGCTTTCCGTCGAGCTCGTAGGAGACGTTGAGGAGGCATATCATCACGCCGTTGCCGTCTGCGCCTCTCCAGTCCGGTCTGAGCCAGCCGCCCCATTCGTCCGAAGGACCGTGCCCGACTGTCAGCATATGGGTATCCTTGTCATAAGCCACCACCGGGAAAACGTCTTTTCTGTATCCGCGGACGATATATCCGTAGATCTGCATCCATTCGGTCATCCGTTCGTCATAGGAGGAAAGTCTCCTGAGGAACATCTGGGCGGTTATTTCAAGCTTGTTGTTCACCCCGTCGTCCGGAGGGGTAACGGCTCCTTCGATCAGGTGGTCCGAGCCGTCGTCGTACCTGTTGGGGAACCGCGCGACGTGGCAGATGGTGTCGTCGTCAAAAATGGTGACGTCGTCGTAATCCGGTATCAGATCGCCGAACTGCGCGAGTTCTATCTTTTTGATCTTATCGACGTAATTATTGCTGAAGAGTATTTTTTCTTCTTCGTTCAGGGGCTCGAAATCGTCCTCTCCCAGGGTGATGCCGTTGTCGAAGACCACGTCGCCGTCGCCGTATCTACAGTACGTGATCCGCTGGTTTTCGGATCCCGAATCCCCGGCGGTGAGACTCAGCGTGAGTGGTCCGTAGTTCCCCGCCCTGAACGCCACGGTGATATCGCCCGTCGACCGTTCCGCCTTGATCTCGCGGACCCGCTCCACCGCGCGGTCGAAGGTGGCGACGGGCAGCTCGAAGGTGCCCGGATTCGAGTCGGAGCCGTCCGTGGAGACGTAGACGTCCGCGTCCTCGACCAGCGGATAGGGCTTTTCGGTGTATTTACTGAGGGTTTGGGGTTCGTTGTACGTGATACGGCAGTTTTTCGCAAATCTTTGAAGGATCGCGGCGAACTGCTCGCGGGTGGCGTTGCCCCGGGGGTCGAGAAGATCCGTATCCCCGGCTTTCACACCGGTGACAAGCTTATTATACTCCGCCCAGGAGAGCGCGTCGCGGGCGTAGGCGTGGGAGGTGCCCGCGTCCGGGAATTTCGTCAGATCACCGAGGGGTCTGAAATCGAGTCCTTTGAACTCCGCGTACCGGTGGAGCATGGTGGCAAGCTGCTCTCTCGTGATCTTGCCGTTCGGGTCGAAGGAGGTCTCCGTGACGCCGTTCACGATGCCCTTGTCCTTCGCCCATATGACCGCCGCGGAGTAGTATTTTCCCTCCGCCACGTCGGTGAAATCGGTGCGGAAAGCGGTCTCCGGCTTTCCCTCAGCCCTCCACAGGACGGTGACGACCATTCCCCGGGTCATGGTGCCCGCGGGGTCGAATTTCCCGCCGCCGACGCCGTCCATCAAGCCGTTCTCATAAGCATACACGACTGAGCCGTAGCTCCAGCGCGTCTCTTTTACGTCGGAGAACGGCGAGCCGTCGGCGTGAGCGACAGCGACCGCTCCGACGAGCATTATCGCCGCCAGAATGAGAGTGAGTAGTTTTTTCATAACGCAAGTTCCTTTCCTTGTTGGCTTTTCGAATCACAAAAGCGCAGCCTGCGGGGGATCCATTATCTCAAAAGCGCCGTATTCCTCCGATACGCAGATCACGGTCGGACCGTCCTCCGGCGGAACGGCAAAGATTCGCTTTCCGTCCCCGATATGTTCAGTTTTGAGGAGTGTCCACGTGACCTTATCGCGCAGGCAGTAGAAAAACGGGGTGGGTCTTCCCTTTTCTCTGAGTTTTTCGTCCGTGAATCCCGCAAAGCACAGAGGCGAATCACATCTGTACAGAAATCCCGCCCACTCTTTTGCTTTCCATTCATCATACGACGCTCCTTCACACGGAAAAAAATCTCCCGAATCGACCCGTGCCATCATCATGTCGATAAAATAATGCTTGCCTTCGTGCACAAAATGCGAGATGATGTGTCCGTTCCCGTCCCGCTGACCGTAACTCAGCGCGCCGACGTGATCGTACTTGCCGTCGAGAAACCACATGAGCCAGTTCGTGTCGGTGGCGCAGCAGCCACGGTTATTTGCGACAGCGTCGCGGGGAGCGGTATGCTTCGAGCAATGCCACCCGTCGACAAAACGATCGTCATTGTCGAACACACCCTCAAAACGCGAAAGCTGAAACAACTGGACAGCTTCGTAGAGATTACCTATCCTCTCCCGTTTTTCCTCGGGAGTAAGTTCAAGAAACGCGCTCATTTCCGCATTTGTATATCGGGTTTTCCCGAGAGAACAAACGGGTACCCAATACACACCTTCTCCAACCTTTATTTCAAAGTCCGCGTCATTTCGGTAATTGCCTATATTCTTCGACATATTGTTCCTCCTTAGTCGTTTGTCGAACAAAGTCGCTTCCGAATTATCTTGCCATCTTCTCCACCCGTTCCGGGTCGGGATCGACGTAAACCGTTCTGTTGGTGCGGTATATCACGAAACCGGGCTTTGCGCCTGAGGGCTTCTTCACGTTTTTCACCAAAGTGTAGTCCACGGGGACGGTGTGACTGTCCGCAAGCTTTGAGTTATGCGCCGCGATGAGCGCCGCCTCGTAAAGCGCGTCAGACGGCGGCTCCTCCTCGCCGGGAAACATCTCCATCACCACGTGGGAGCCGGGGTAATCTTTCACGTGGAGCCACATATCGGACCGGCCCGCCTGCTTCATCGTAAGGTGATCGTTCGCCACGTTGTTCTTCCCGCAGAGCACCTGCCTGCCGTCCGAGGTCTCGTACTTCGCGATCATCGGAGCCCGTTTTTTCGGCGGGACGTAGTTCTTCATCTTCGAGGCGTAACCGCTCTCGAAGAGCTCCGCCCGTATCTCGGACAGCTCCGCCTCTGTCTTCGCGCGTGACAGCATATCAAGGACCGACCGGACGTATTCAAGTTCCCTCCCGTCACGCTCGAGCTGGTCCGTCAGGTGGATCTTCGCAGTCTTGGATTTCGTGTATTTCTTATAATACGCCTGGGCGTTCTGCGCCGGAGTCATCCGCTCAGAGAGCGGGACCTCGACGGCCTCCCCGTGCCCGTACCAGTTCGGCAGCGACGCGGAGGTCATGCCGCGCCGCAGGGCGTACATATTCGCCGTAATAAGGTCGCCCCAAAGTTTATAGGTCTCGCCGTTCTCGCAGTTCAGAAGCTCCTCCTGCTGGAGCGCCTTTTTCTTCTCGATCCGCGCCTCGGCGTTTGACAGGATCCGCAGGATATCCGCGGCGCGTCGGCGGAGCCGCTCCTTTTCGGCGCGGCGGCCGTAAAACGCGTCGATCATGGCGCCGACCGTATCAAACCGTTCCTTTTTCGCGTCGGGCCCGTACTGCGTCAGATCGGTGAAAGAATACTCCACCGGTTTGCCGTCGCCGTCGAATACCACGGTGGGCGAAAAATTCCCCTCCCGCAGATCGCGGAAAAGAGCGAGAAACTCGTCGCGGAGTCTGTTCCCGCACCCGCCGAGTGTGACTGACGGGTCACCGGAGGCGCGGTACGCGATCTCGCGCGCCGTGGACTTTGCGATACCGGAGAACATTCCGGTGATGAATTTCTCAGCGGCGGAAGACGGGTCCGCCTCTCTTGCGGCCCGGTTGAACGTCTCCGCGTCGGCGGCGGTCGGGTCGAGCTTGTCCTGAGACGGCGGAAGGACGTATTTCATCCCCGGCATAAGCTGCCTAATACGGCTGGCGGAAAAATCTATGGGCTTGAGAACTCCTATTATCTTCAGGTCGTCGGGATCGCCGCCCTCTGCGACGATGAGGTTACTGTATTTCCCCATGATCTCGGCGACAAGCGTTTTTTCGGTTTTGAATCCCATCTCGTCGCGGCACTCGAAAACGAGGCACGCCACCCGGTCAAAGGTCGGCTGGAAGGCCCGGAGAAATCTCGCTCCGGAAAAGTGCTTACGGAGAAGCATACAGAACATGGGCGGGGCGGCGGGATTTTCCGGCTTCATGCCGCTGAGGTTCATCCTCGGGGTGGACGAGCCGGAATCGATAAGAAGGCGCAGGTCGCGGCCCGCGGAGCGGATCGCGAAGACGGTCTCGTCCCTCTCGGGCTGCCATATTTTGTCGACCCGGCCGCCTGCGGCGGAGTCGTTTATTTCTCTCAGCACGGCGCTGAGCATACAGGCGTCAAACGCCATTTCTGTCCCGTCCCCCTTCCGGTCTGTAATATACTATCGCCGCGCTCCGGTACTCCGGAACGAGGCCCGCCTTTTCCGCCACGCGGATCGACGGGGCGTTGCCCTCGTCGCAGACGTAGCGCACGCGTTTTCCCGCGCCGGTCAGAGTTTTGACGAGGCGGACGACGCAGGCGGTGGCGTAACCGAGATTCCGGCAGCCCGGATCGGTCTCCGTATAGATCTCCACCGCGTCGTCTCCGGCGTCGATATCGTTCACCGACGCCCGGGATACTTCCCTGCCGCCCGCGAAAACCGATACGGCGGGCGAGCCGTCTTCGGTCCTTTCTTCAAGCGAGGCGCCGTCGGGGAGGATCGTTTCAGCATCATATCCGTCGGGCGAAATAAATCCGACGGTGCGAAACACCTCGGGAGGGTCGGAATACCCGGCGTTTTTCATCAGGGGCCCGGTCACGTCCGCGAGAGCGCGGACGGTATCCTCTCCGAGGGGATCGCGGCGCGGATCCGCGGCGAGCTCCGCCGCGTTCGAAACGGACGGGAAAACGGTGAGAACGGCGCATTCCGAGCCGGAAGGCACCGTGATTTCAACGGGAACGGCAAAAGCTGTGTCCTCAGACAGAGCGGTGATCTCCGCCTCTTTGTCGGTCACGATCCTGATTTCCATATTACGTCCTCCAACCCCCGCCGGACGGGGAGATTTTTCAAATACAATTTTACCCTATCCCCCGTCTGATGTCAACCGCGAGTTGCTCTCCCGCAAAAGAAAAAGACCGCGGCGGCGGTCTTTTTCGGATGCTTTGATTATTTCTTTGCGAAAACCATCTCCATGCCTTCATCAGGCGATCCGATGATCTTTCCTTTTTCAAACTTGAAGTCCGCGGGTTCGTCATCGATGGTGATAGTCAGCTTGGTTCCGTCGAGCTTCCAGGTGCCTTCCGCTTCTCCTTCGCCTTCCATGGTCATCATGAGTCCGCCGACAGTGACCTTTCCGTCCTTTTTGAACGTCATGGTCATGAGGTTGGAGTTCAGTTCCTTCTCGTCAACGCCGAGCATGGAAAGAACGGTATCCTTGTCTCCACCGAACGATTCGGTGAAATAGTCGATGGGAGATTTGCCGTTGATTGTCTTTACGACGTAGGTGCCGGAGGGAGTCTTCGATCCGCAGGCGGTGAGGACGCAGACGACCATCACTACCGCGAACAGAATCGCGAGTGCCTTTTTTCTCCTTAAAAAAATGATTTTCCGGGTGTTTCGCGCCCGGTCAACCGGATTATACCACACGGGAAGAGTTTTTGCAAGTCTTTTTGAAAAAGCGGAGGAAACGACGCGGGCTCGACGGGGGGTGACTCTATCGGGGCTGTTTCTTTCCGAAGACCGCGTCTTCCGCGGTTTCAGCCGGAGCACGAAAAAAAGGCCGCGGTCGCGGCCTTATACGATCAACGGACTATTTCTTCACGAAGACCATTTCGGTATCGCCCTCTCCGGAGAGGTCGCCGTAGATCTTACCGTCCTCATACCTGAACACAAGCGTCTCATCCCCGAGATAAACGACAAGTCTCTTCCCCAGCTCCCACGTGCCGACTCTGTTTTCTTTGCCGGAAAAGGTCTCCATGAATCCTCCGACGGCGACCGTGCCGTCTTTCCTGAACTCCATGGTCATGAGGTTTGAGTTGACTTCTTTTTCATCGGCTCCCAAAGAGGCGAGGACGTCATCTTTCGTCACACCGTATTCCCCGGCCAAGTAGTCGAGCGGGGCCTTTCCGTCGACGGTCTTCAGAACGTAGGTCCCGGATAGCGTTTTTTTGCCGCAGGCGGCGAGAGACCCGACGATCATCAGCAAGGCGAAAAATATTGCGAAAAGCTTTTTCATGTTTGTTCCTCCGAGGGCGGCGTTTCCGGGGGACGTTCCCGGTCGATCGGATTATATCATATCCGGCGGGAATCCGCAAGCGGTTTTTCGGAGAAAAGAAGCGCCCGGGTTAATAAATAATAATAAATTTATATAGATTTTTGAGCGGCGATGTGTTATACTGTAAGATGACTGAATTTTACCATCCGGCGAGATCCGGTGAAAGGAAACCCAATCAATGCCCAAGTATTTTGAAAAAATCGACAGTCTGACTCT
This sequence comes from Clostridia bacterium, assembly GCA_017518025.1. Classification (GTDB taxonomy): domain Bacteria; phylum Bacillota; class Clostridia; order Oscillospirales; family CAG-272; genus RUG11130. Next base: position 2,122 of record JAFWWR010000070.1, on the reverse strand, counting down.
CCCGGTGATCCCTCTCAGGGGACTGGTGGCGTTCCCCGGGACGCCCATCAACTTTGAGCTGCAGCGGGAGATCTCCATAAACGCGGCGAACGCCGCCCTTGACGGCGATATGTACGTTCTTCTGGTGTCACAGAAGGATATCGCCGTGGACGATCCCACCGCCGCCGATCTCTACAAAACGGGATGCATCTCCAAGATCAGGCACACGCTGAAAACCCCCGAGGGGACCGTCCGTGTAATCGCGGAGGGCGTTTGCCGCGGCATCGTCACTTCCCTGTTCGAGTCCGGCGGGTACTTTACCGCCGAGGTCATGTCTAAAATGATGACCAGCGACCACACCCCCTCCGACGTGAGAGCCGAGGCGCTCATGCGCGAGGCGACGTCGGCGCTGAGCACCATACTGAACTACCTTCCTTCCGTGTCCTCCGATATGACCGCCGCCGCGCGGTCCGTCAAGAACCCCGGTCAGATGGCGGACTTCATCGCCGCAGGAGCCCTGGTGCGTTATCAGGACAAGCAGGAAGTGCTGGAATGCATCGACCCCATGAAGCGGCTGGAGCTTGTGACCGTTCTGCTGGAAAACGAGACGAAGCTGCTCAAGACCGAAATGCAGATACACAAGAAGGTCAAGGAGCAGATGGACGAAAACCAGCGTGATTACTACCTGCGGGAGCAGATGAAGGTGATCCAGAGCGAGCTGGGGATCGACTCCTCCGACGACGTGGCGGAGTACTACGAGAAGATCGAGTCCGCCGTCATGCCCGAGGAAGTGAAGAAAAAACTGCTCAAAGAGGTGAGCCGTCTGGCGAAGACTCCCTTCGGCTCCCCCGAGGCCACCGTATCGCGAAATTATCTCGACGTTTGCCTCGACATTCCCTGGGGCAAAACCACGTCCGACCGGCTGAATATCGCCGCGGCGAAGAAGATCCTCGACGCGGATCACTCGGGACTCACCGACATAAAAGACCGCATCGTCGAATACCTGGCCGTGAAGAAACTGAATCCCGAGTTGAAAAATCAGATCCTGTGCTTCGTGGGGCCGCCCGGAGTGGGAAAGACGTCCCTCGGCATCTCCATCGCCCGAGCCATGAAGCGGAAATACGTCCGCATCTCCCTCGGGGGCGTGAGAGACGAGTCCGACATCCGCGGCCACAGGAAGACCTACATCGGCTCCATGCCCGGCAGGATCATAAACGCCATCATCGACGCGGGAGTCATGAATCCGCTGATCCAGCTCGACGAAGTCGACAAGCTGGGCAGCGACATCCACGGCGACCCGTCCTCCGCTCTGCTGGAGGTGCTGGACGGCGAGCAGAACAAGGCGTTCCGCGACCACTTCGTGGAGATCCCGGTGGATCTCTCCGACTGCGTGTTCATCGCCACGGCGAACACTCTTGAGACCGTCCCCGCTCCGCTGATCGACAGGATGGAGATCATCGAGCTGCACACCTACACTCCCACAGAAAAGATGGATATCGCGAAGCGGTTCCTGGTGCCGAAGCAGCTGAAGAGGCACGGGCTTACGGGGAGAACGTGCAGGATAAAGGACGACGCCATAAGCGAGCTTATCGACGGATACACGAGAGAATCCGGCGTCCGCAACCTCGAGAGAGAGATCTCCTCCATCTGCCGCAAGGCGGCGAGGAAGATCGCGTCGGAGGAGGCGAAGACCGTCACGGTGGACCGCGAGGAAGTGGGCCGGATGCTGGGCGGCCGCCGCTTCGTGGACGACGACATGTATAAGACCGATCCCGTGGGAGTGGTCAATGGTCTCGCCTATACAGAGGTCGGCGGCGACGTGCTGAAGATAGAGACCGCCGTCATGGAGGGGACCGGCAAGCTGGAGCTGACCGGTACTCTCGGCGACGTGATGAAGGAATCGGCGAAGATCGCCGTCAGCTATATACGCGCGCACTCCGAGGAGCTTTGCGTGGACGCGAATTTCTACAAGACGCGCGACATACATATCCACGTTCCCGAGGGCGCCGTTCCGAAGGACGGTCCGTCCGCGGGCGTCACCATCGTATCGTCTCTCGTCAGCACTCTGACCGGACGGCGCGTGCGGTGCGATACAGCCATGACCGGCGAGATCACCCTGACGGGGCGGGTCCTGCCCATCGGC
>JAFWWR010000069.1 GCA_017518025.1 Clostridia bacterium | reverse complement strand
GCAGACCGCGAGGCGAGCCGCCTAGCGGAGCATTTCCTCGGGAACACCCTGCGCGCCGGCGAGGTTGCCGCCGCAGGCGTTGATCTCTTCCACCAGCTCCGGCACGACGGAGGAAGCGCCGTGGAGAACGATCGGGAATCCCGGAAGGATCTCCATTATCCTTTCAAGGATGTCGAAGCGGAGACGCGGCTCGGTGCCGGGTTTGAACTTGTACGCGCCGTGGCTGGTGCCGATGGCGATGGCGAGGGAGTCGACGCCGGTACGGGACACGAACTCTTCCACCTCCTCGGGGCGGGTGTAGGAGGAGTCCTCTGCGGACACCTTCACCTCGTCCTCGACGCCGGCGAGTCTGCCGAGCTCGCCTTCGACCACGACGCCGCGCTCGTGGGCGTACTCGACGACCTTCTTCGTGAGAGCAATGTTTTCCTCAAAGGGGTAGTGGGAACCGTCGATCATGACCGACGTGAATCCGGTATCTATGCAGGACTTGCAGATCTCGAAGTCTGCTCCGTGGTCCAGATGGAGCGCCAGGTCGATGCCGGTGTCCTCTACCGCCGCGTGAGCCAGCGCCTTGAGGTACGCGGGCTTCGCGTACTTGCGCGCGCCTGCGGAGACCTGGAGCACCACGGGGGACTTTGCCTCTGCGGCCGCCTCGGTGATGGCCTGGATGATCTCCATGTTGTTGATGTTGAACGCGCCGACGGCGTAGCCGCCCTCGTACGCTTTGCGGAACATTTCCTTCGTTGTTACAAGTGCCATTTTTTATCGTCCTTTCACTTTCCGCTCCGGGAGCCGCGCTCCCCGGCGGAAATATTCTTTATCGTCTATATTGTATCTTTTTCCGAGCAAAAAATCAACCGTTTGCAGCAAAAAAATTCCCGTTCCGGCCGCCGTTTTGCCCGGTCGGCGAATTTTTGTCAGATTGCACTTTTCCGGCAAAGATATTGTTGCTTTAACTGTAAAAATATGCTATAATCATAACGTATGATCCCGCGCTGCGGCGCGGCTCTGAAAAAATACTTTTCTGAAAGGAAACTGTGATATGGCAAAAAGCAGACTGATCGGCAGCTACCCCGTGATCGGCATCCGTCCCACCATCGACGGCCGCCGCGGAGCGCTGAAAGTGAGAGAATCCCTTGAAGACCAGACCATGAACATGGCGAAGGCGGCGGCGAAGCTGTTCGAGGAGAACATCAGATACTCCAACGGCGAGCCCGTAAAGGTCATCATCGCCGACACCACCATCGGACGCGTGGCGGAGAGCGCGGCGTGCGCCGACAAGTTCAAGAAGGCCGGCGTCGACATCACGCTGACCGTGACTCCCTGCTGGTGCTACGGCTCGGAGACCATGGACATGGACCCGAACACCATCAAGGGCGTATGGGGATTTAACGGAACGGAACGCCCCGGCGCCGTTTACCTGGCGTCCGTCCTGGCGACCCACGCGCAGAAGGGCCTGCCGGCGTTCGGCATTTACGGCCACGACGTTCAGGATATGGACGACAAGTCCATCCCCGCCGACGTTGAGGAAAAGCTCCTCAGATTCGGCCGTGCGGCAGTCGCCGTGGCGACCATGAGAGGCAAGTCCTACCTCCAGATCGGTTCCATCACCATGGGTATAGGCGGCTCCATCATCGACTCCAAGTTCATCGAGGACTATCTCGGCATGAGAGTCGAGTCCGTTGACGAGGTGGAGATCATCCGCCGCATGAGCGAGGGCATCTACGACGAGGCCGAGTATCAGAAGGCGCTCAAATGGACGAAGGAGAAGTGCAAAGAGGGATTCGACAAGAATCCTCCGGAGCTCCAGAACACCAGAGAAGTCAAGGACGAGCAGTGGGAGTTCGTGGTCAAGATGATGGTCATCATCAAGGACCTGATGAACGGCAACCCGAACCTGCCCAAGGGAAGAGAAGAGGAGATGGTGGGTCACAACGCCATCGCCGCCGGATTCCAGGGACAGAGACAGTGGACGGACTTCTATCCGAACTGCGACTTTGCTGAAGCGCTGCTCAATACCACGTTCGACTGGGACGGCGTCCGCGAGCCCTACATCCTGGCCACCGAGAACGACGTGTTGAACGGCCTCGGAATGCTCTTCATGAAGCTGCTGACGAACCGCGCACAGATCTTCGCCGACGTGAGGACCTACTGGTCTCCCGAGGCGGTGAAGCGCGCCACCGGATACGATATCGAAGGTAAGGCCAAGGAAGCCGGCGGATTCATCCACCTGATCAACTCCGGCGCCGCCTGCCTCGACGCCTGCGGCGAAGTGAAGGATGAAAACGGCAACCCCGTCATGAAGCAGTGGTTCGACATGACCGAGGAGGACTGCGACAAGATCCTCAGCGCCACCACCTGGAACGCGGCGGATCTCGGCTACTTCCGCGGCGGCGGGTATTCCTCCCGTTTCGCCACCAGAGCGGAAATGCCCGCTACCATGATCAGACTCAATCTGGTGGACGGCCTCGGACCGATGCTCCAGATCGCCGAGGGCTGGACCGTTCATCTCCCCGAGGAAGTCAACGATATCCTCTGGAAGAGGACCGACTACACCTGGCCCTGCACCTGGTTCGCGCCCCGCACCACCGGCGAGGGAGCGTTCAAGACCGCCTACGACGTGATGAACAACTGGGGAGCCAACCACGGCGCCATCAGCTACGGCCACATCGGCGCGGATCTGATCACCATGTGCTCCATGCTCCGCATCCCCGTGGCGATGCACAACGTTCCGGAGGACAAGATCTTCCGTCCCGCCGCGTGGAACGCCTTCGGTATGGACAAGGAAGGCGCCGACTTCCGCGCCTGCGCCAACTACGGTCCGCAGTTCAAGAAGACGAGATAACAATATGCGAAAAAAGTTCCGCGGCATCCGCCGCGGAACTTTTTTATGCTTTTACCCTAACCGTCTCTCCCGGTTTTATCTCGTATCTCTCGCCGCCGGCGATCAGCGTTCCGCCGGGGACGTCGCAGGACGCCTCTGCAAGGCCGCCTTCGATCTTCACCTTCACCGTCCCTTTTCCGACTGGGACGGTCCCCTCGATCATGTCGAGTCCGCCGGTCCGCGGCTCCACGTCGAATGTCTCATACCCCGGCGAGGTGGGTCTCACCCCGAGATAGTACCTTCCGATGAGGTACACGGGGGAGGCGCCCCAGGCGTGGCAGAGGCTCTTCCCGAACTTCAGCCCGTACATATCGTGGGTTGACAGCTTTTCCTCCCGGTTCCACAGGGGATCGTACTCCTCCCAGAAGGAGGTGGCTCCGTCCCGGATCATGCCGCCCCAGTAGGAGCGTATCTCATCCGTGACCCGGCGGAGGTCGCCGTATCTCGCCTCCGCGTCAAGCTCGTAGAACTTGAAGTACGGCGTGGTGATCGGGGGAACGGCGCCGTTCCGCAGCACGTTATTTATCAGTTCATCCCGCCGCTTTTCGGGAACGAGGCCGTAGATCAGCGGGAATAGATTCCCGTGTCTCGTCACGAGACGCCTTCCCGACTCAAAGGAGTCGATATACGCGCCTTTTTCGCTGTCCCAGAAGAATTCGTCGATCCTGCGGAGCAGTCTGTCCGCGCTCCCGCGCAGGGCAGAGCACCCCCGGCCTGCCGTCTCGCTGCATTTCGCCGCCGAGAGCATGGCTGCGGCGTAAAGGAACTGCTCCGACACGTTGGCGCCGTTTTTGTCGATGTCGGACCAGTCGACGAACGCCCAGTCCTCGCCGTGAGGGACGATAAATCCGTTCCCGTCGAGGGATCTTTCGCAGAAGTCCAGCGCGTCGTCGATCTTCGGTATCATCCGCACGACGAAATCGGCGTCGCCTGTGGCCTCGTAGTAGTCGTATACGCTCATGATCCAGTAGAGCGTGTAGTCCACGATGGTGTTGATATGGCGTTTCAGATCGCGGTTTCCGCGGAGAGCGACGATGGTCCTCCTCATGGTTTCTCCGCCGCGATAAAGATACCTGCCGACGAAATAGCTCTGATACGCGTCGCCGGACCACACCCAGCGGTCCCTTTTTATTCCGTCGAGGTAGAATTCCCGGCAGTTCAGCTCCAGCGTGTGCGCCGCCACGTCCCAGATCCGGTTCAGCAGTTCGTCAGAACAGCTGAAGGAGCCGACCCGCTCCGCCGGAGCGTATTCGCGGAAGGCGCGGAACTGCGCGGCCCCGCCTTCGGTGAAGACGTACCTGAACGCCCGGCAGGGCTTCTCCCCGACTTCGGTGACGTCGTCAAAAATATACGCCTCGTCGCCGCCCAGGGCCTCCTCCGGGGACTCGCCGTAGAAGAGCCGGAACGGCTTTCCGACGCGGTCGAAGACCAGCTTTGCGAAGGTCTCGCGGCCGAAGTCGTAAAGGGCGCCGCCCGCCGTCTCCGTGACGGAGGAGGGGAAAATCTCCTCATACAGAAACGGGAACCTCTCCGGGTCATCCCCCGGATCGCGGTACATGTCGGAAAAGCCGACCGGTTCAGCCGCCTCCAGCAGATCCGTGCACGTCCAGCTCCCGTCGGTGCCGCTTTCCCCGGCGCGGACGTAGAGCGCGGGGAGTCCGTCCGTGTTGACGACCCGCGCTTCCACGTCGTGCTCTCCGGCAGAAACGGTAACGGACGCGGAAAAGGGGTATTTTTTGCCGTCCACGTTGAAATATCCCGTGCCGCGGACGTAAACTTCCAGTTTTTCCTCCCGTTCCGGCGCGATCCTTCCGCGGAAGATCACGCTGTGCGAGCAATCCTCCATATACCAGAACGCGGGTACGATATATCCGTATTCGTCGCGTTTCGTGTGAAGCAGAAAGCTCTGTCTGATCTCGAGATCGCCGTATTTCCAAATCCAGTACGCCATTGTGGGACCCGTCCTTTTTTATTATTTGTCGGCTTAATTTTACCATATCGGGAGCGGGATGGCAATAGAGGGGAAAAATAGTTTTTCGTCTCCGTTTTTCTTGACTCAAATCGCCTTATGTGATATTATATTATGAAGAACTGAAAAACATCGGAGGCGCTGATGAAAACGTCGTTTTACCTCGGCGATATGTGGAACGAGATGGCGCGGGAGCACAAGCCGGAGCTGGGCTTTGGCAACGCGGGACTGCCGTTTGATGCGTGGCACGACGCCGCGCTGAAAAAGCTCCTCGAGCTCCTCGGACCCATGCCGGAACCGGTCGGCATCGATCCCGTCGTCGAATCGACGGAGGATCTCGGCGACGTGGAACGCCGGCGCGTGATCCTCACCACGGACGAATATACGAAACTGCCGTGCTGGGTCACCGTCCCGAAGAGCCGGGAGGGGAGAGTCCCCGCCATCCTGTGCAGTCACGGTCACGGCCCCTTCGGCAAGGACTCCGTTGCCGGGATCCGCACGACCCCGGAGCGGGAGGCGGATATCGCGGGCTCGAACTACGACTTCGCCCTGCAGATGGCCCGGGAGGGCTTCGTCACCCTGGCGCCGGACCTTCGAGGCTTCGGCGAGCGGCGGGATCCGTACGATCCCATCCCGAACAGGGATCTGTGCAACGTGAACTTCATCAAGGGCGCGCTTTTCGGCGTGTACCCCATGACGCTCAACATATTCGATATCAAACGGTG
>JAFWWR010000068.1 GCA_017518025.1 Clostridia bacterium | reverse complement strand
TCATGAACATGGGCAGGGGAGTCAGCGCGTAGCAGCAGGCGATGTAGATATCCTTCATGCTGCCTTCGCCGTCGAACAGCGTCGTGAGACACCAGTTCGCGATCGCCCACAGAGCCAGCGGCAGGATGACCGCCAGGATGGTGCCGACCACGTTCTGCGCCTTGGTGTTGCTTTGGTTAATAATGTAACCGGAGCCGATGGATCTGTAGAAGAACGCCAGCACCGTGATCATCAGGATGATCGTGGCGCTCTTCACGGAGCCGCGCTTCTCGTGTTTCAGATCCCAGAAGCCGTCGAAGGGATGGAATATGACGTGGAACGCGTAGAGCAGCTCCTCCTTGAGACTTCTGCGTCCGATCTTGAGAGACGCGCGCTTGTTGACCTTTCTGGCATACGCGAAGAACTTGAAGATGCCGACTGCCGCCGCAACGATGACGATGGGCAGGATCCAGAAGTACTTCGACGCCCAGTTCTTTCTTATTTCTTTATAAGACAGGGAGTAGTTATCCGTCTCCTTGATCGACTTGAAGTAGTTGATGGATTCCTCGTACTTCGCGTCGCGGTAGAGGGCCTTACCGATCTGGACGTAGGCGACCTCGTAGTTGTTGTTGCGCTTCAGGATCTCGGTCCAGTCGTCGATGGCGCGGTCGTACAGGCGGTTGTTGTCGTTGGCCAGCGCCTGCATCAGCAGGTCGCCGTACTCGGTCCTTCTGTAGACCACGAAGCAGTCGTTCTGCTTGTCGAGAAGAAGCATCTTGTCGCCCTGATAGGCGATACCGTTCAGCATGGCGATGTTGCCCACCTGATCGCCCTTGTCGCCGAAGGCGAACAGCAGGTTGCCGTTTTCGTCGTAGGTGAACACCTTGGAGCGCTTCTGGTCGATGATGGACCAGGTGCCCTCGGGTCCCACCGCCACGTCCACGATGGTGGACGCGCCCTGGATCTCCGCCTGGGAGTTGGTGGCGACCTTGACCTCGCCGGAAGGAGGATACACGCCGTTACGTCTCATGACGTCCACGCCGGAGGAGTTCAGCTTCTTGACCGGCGCGTAGGCGGAATCCTTCGACTTGGCCTCGATCTGGGACTGCTGCATCCCCTCGTCGATGGATGAGGTGGTGACGTAGACGAAGCCGTCCTTGTCGATGGTGATGTTGTTCAGCTCCTTGGAGGTGATGAGCGCGGTCTGCGCTCTCTGTTCCTCGGTCTGGAAGGAGCGGAGGAACGCCTGGAACACGCTGACCGTGTCCTTCTGGGCGCCGATGAATCCGTAGAACTCGGAGTCTTCGTTTATGACGATGACGCCCTCGTAGGTGGTGGACGAGATGACGAACAGTCTGCCGAACTCGTCGACCGCGCAGGCGATGGGCTTGTAGATCGTACCTTCCTCAAAGACGCCGTCCTCGGGCTTGTTGATGATCTTCAGGTAGTTGCAGTCCTTGTCGAACATGACGATACGGTTGTTTCCCGTGTCGCAGACGTAGATCTTCTCATCGTTCACGAACACGCCCGAGGGACCGGAGAAGGTGTCGGGAACGCCGTATTCGTTGATGAAGGAGTTGAGGACGCGCTCTACCTTGTAGTATCTGTCGAGGACCAGGACCGCGCCGTGGTCGCCGTCAACGATGTAGACCTTCTGATCGGGGCCCACGAAGATGTCTCTGACGTCGTAGTCGCCTTCGAAGTCGAAGGTGTTCGCGATGTCGGAGTGTTCGCCCAGATAGGCCTTGAGTTCCATGTAGTTGACGTCAACCAGCACGTCCGGCACGTAAGCGTCCGGGGAGAGAAGGATCGTTCCGTCCTGGGTGTAGGTGTACGTGGAGTACGGCGCCGCCGCAGTCACGACGGGCAGGACCGTCAGCAGGACGAGGACCAGAAGGAGAATTGTGGTTATTTTTTTCTTCATTTAGATCCTCCTTAATCCTTCATGCCGCTGGAGCCCATCGTCTCGATGACGTTGCTCTGGGAGACGACGAAGACTATGATCGGCACGATCGCCATCAGGAGCGTGGACGCCGCCGAGATACCCTGACGGGCGATACCGCCCGCAGCTATCTGGGAGATACCGGTGTTCAGGGACTTCAGCTGCTCGCTGTAGATGGCGGAGCTGCCGCCCGCCGTCCACATATCCTTGAAGGCGTAAATGATAAGCGTAAGCCACGCGGGCTTGACCATGGGCATCGCGATGGACCAGAAGATCCTGAATTCCTTCGCGCCGTCGAGCCGTGCGGACTCAAGCATTTCCTGTGAGACGTTGGTCTCCATGAACTGCTTCATGAGGTAGAGCCCCAGCGACGACTGGAACGCGGGCACGATGACCGCAAGGTAGGTGTCCACCCATCCGAGATACCTCATGATGACGAAGGTGATGGTGCCGGCGACCGTCGCCGAGAACATCAGGGACTTCTGGATCATCTGGAACATGACTTTTCTTCCGGGGAGCTCCATCTTCGCCAGCACGTAAGCGGCGAGGGACGCCAGGATCAGCTGTCCGAAGGTGCCCGCCACGGAGGTGAACACCGTGTTGAACAGGTACCTTGAGAGCGGGACCCAGGAGGTGCTCATCAGGAAGAACAGGTCGCGGAAGTTGTTGAGCGTGGGATGGACCACGTAAAACCGGGGCGGGAAGACGAAGAACTCGTCCAGGGGTTTCAGAGACTGCATCACCATGTAGATGAGAGGCAGGACCATGATCGCGCCCATGAGGGCGAGGACGATGGTGATACCCACGTCTCCACCGCGGGATCTGTTGAGTACGACGGCGTGCCGTCTTGTTCTGAGTTTTTTCATGACTGGCCCACCTTTGAAATGATCCTTGTGATCAGCAGGTTAGTGCCGAACATTATAAGGAACATGATGAACGTCAGCGCCGAGCTGTACCCGACCTCCCAGCGCACCGAACCGTACTCGGAAATGTGGTGCTGCAGGGTGTAACCGACGTAGTCCGTAGGCGGGTTGCCCGCCAGGTTTGTGACGATGCCTCCGAAAGTGAAGGATCCGGTGATCGCCATGACCGCGCCGAACATGAGCTGCGGCTTCATGTTCGGGAGGGTGACGTACCACGCCTCCTGCCATCTGTTCTTGACTCCGTCGATGGCCGCCGCCTCGTACTGGCTCCTGTCGATACCCTGGAGGCCGGCGATGAACGCCAGGAACGAGGTGCCGAGGGAGGTCCACAGGGCGACGATGACGCACAGGGGCAGGATCCACTTCGGATTGGTGAAGAACAGGATCGGCGACTGGACGACCCCCATCTTCAGCAGCCAGGCGTTGACCCAGCCGTAGGAGTCTCCGGAGAACAGCGTCCTCCAGATGAGGTAGACGTCGCCGCCGATGGCGGGCGCGTAGAATATCACCGTTACGAACGCTCTTATCCTCGGGTTCAGGTCGTTGATGAACCAAGCGACCACGAACGAGAGCAGGTATGACGCGGGGCCGGTGATCAGCGCGAAGAAGAGCGTGTACTTCAGCGCCGTCATGAACAGCTCGTCGTCGAGGAACATGGTGACGTAGTTCCTCATGCCGACGAAGTGCGGCCACTGGAGCATGTTGAAGTCCGTAAAGCCTATGATGAGCGACAGAAGGACGGGAAGGAAGGTGAAGAGGAAGAACAGGATCATGTAGGGAGCCACCATCAGGTAGCCGACCTTGTTCTGCTTCATCAGATGCCACGTCCACTGCCTTTTCGTCATATTCTTTCGGGAGACTACTTTCTTTTCTTTAGCCATTATTTATCTCCTTCCAAAAGTCAGATGTGACATCTGCCTTACTTATATGTGTCAAGCCATTTCGCGGCTTCGTTCAGCTTGTCGACCGCCTCTGCGAACAACTTGGAGTTTGCGTTCGTCAGGGTGGTCGCCGCGGTCCGGATCAGATCGGCGTCGTTGGCGTCGATCGCCTTCTTGACGTCCCCGATCTGGGTGCTGTACTTGTCGCGGTCGCTCTTCGAGAGGCCGTCCAGCAGTTTCACGGCCTCCTCGGATCTCTTCTCCGCGAGGGTCTGTCCCGCTTCGAGAGTTTCGAATCCGAACTCGGTCCTCTTTCTCGTGATCTCCTTGTTGATGGTGGGAGTGTATCCGAGGAGAGTCTCGATCGGGTCCGCAAGCTGGTTGTAGACGTTGTTTATGGAGAATGAAACGTATCTTCCGAGGAAGTATTTGCCGGGGTACGACGGGTTCGCGCTGAGCTGCTCCGACTGGATCATCAGCTGGTCGTACTCGTGGCGGGTCCAGGAGAGCTCCTCCAGAGCGCTGAGGTTCGCGGTGGCGTTTTTGGCCGCCTCGCCGATGACAGCGATCAATTCGTTGGAGTAGGTGACCTGGAAATCCTTGTCGGTGTACCACTTCATGAACTTCCACGCGTTGTCGGGATTGCTGCAGTCCTTCGTCATGGAGACGGGGTCGCTTCCCGCGTTGCAGGTCCGGTTGATCGACCCGTCGGGCTGGCGTATGCCGGGGATCGGGGCGAAGTCCCAGAGACCCGCGATCTCAGTCGCAAAGACGACGATGGAGTTGTAGGTGGAGGCGTATCCGCCGATGGTCAGCGGCATCTCGCCGGTCCTGAATCTGTTCGCCACGTCGAAGGTCACCGGCAGGGAGAACTGCGTGTACATGTTCGCCATGTAGTCGAAGGCCTCGAGGACCGTGTTGGAGTCCAGGTTGATCCTCATTCCGTCGTCGGTCCAGATGGTGGAGCCGCGCTGGAAAGTCATGGTGGACAGGAGCTCCAGTCCCGGGCCGATACCGATGTCCATGTTGTTGTACTGGAGGACCGGGATCAGCGCCAGCAGCTCGTCCCAGGTCTCCGGCGGATCGAGTCCCAGAGCCGCGAGCACGTCGGTGCGGTAGAACATCATCATCCATTCCTGCTTCACGGGGAGGCCGTAGGTCTTTCCATAAAGCTCAAGGTTGATGAACGCGCTGGGCGAGAACCTCTGTTTTATCTCGTCGAGGTCCTCGAATCCGTTGAGATCCAAAAGCGCACCTCTCATGGCGTAGTCCATGATGTCGCCGGACGCTGTGCCGGTGGTGTTGGTCGCCGCCGTGCCCTCAAGGGCAAGGTCGGGTCCGATGCCCGCCAGGATGGCGGGGAGGAGCGCGTCGCCCGAGACCAGCTTCAAAGTGACGGGGATACCGGTTTCGGGAGCGAATTTGTTGTTGATCTGGGTCCTGATGATCTGCGCCTGGTCACGGCCGGAGACCGTCCATGCCTGGAGCGTTTCCTCAGTGAGTCCTTTGTTGTCTTCAACGCCGAGAGCGGAGTAATCGGTGAAGAAGGAGCCGAAGAACTGACCCAGTTCGTATTTCGCGGAGTCGAAGAAGTTGCCTTCGGCGCGGGGCAGCTTCTGCCCGGCGGGCCGGACGAGGATGTAGTCCAGCTGAAGCGGCTGTTTCTTCGCGTCGTTGACCCAGGTACCGAGGGTACCGAGCTGGGACTTGAGGGATCCGAGGTTCCTTGCGACCTGGTCCTCGTCGCCGCCCATCTTTTCCATCAGGATGGCCGCCTGCTCGAGCAGAGCGGTCTGCTCGCTGCGCCCCTTGCTGAGGGTGCGGAGCTCGTCGATGGCGCGATTGAGTTCCTTCGACTGTACGCTCAGGTCCTTTATGGTGTCCGGCATGATCCTCATGAAGCCGTAGTCGCGGTATTTATCCGGGTCGGCTCCCGTAAGACGGAGGATCTGCAGGTAGTCTGCGTTGGCGTTTTTCTGGACGTTGCTGACGGTGCTGATGATCTCCGCCATGTCTCCGAGAGACGTCTCGATCCTCAGCGTGTGGGGCCCCTCCGTAAGGTAGAACTCCGCGGTCTCGTCCCCCACCTTGGTCTCGGTGATCTTGAAGTTGTTGGAGGAGTAGAACCTGAGGTTGTTCGCTTCCTTGAACGGGACCTCGCCGTCGATGTAGATCTTCCTCGAAACGAACACGCCTTCGTTGAACGACTGCTTGTATCTGAACACGAAAGTGTAGAGACCGGCGGTGTCGACGTCGAAGGAGTATTCCATCCACTGACCGACGGTGTAACCCGTGGTGGAGTCGCCCAGCGTGTTCAGCAGGTAGTGCGTGGCGTGCTGGGGATGTGTGATGGAGGACGTTCTGTTATTGTTCGGGAAGATGGTGGCGTCCGATACGGCGGAGGGAGTCTCGGCGTCGAGGTAGATCTCGTCCGCGCCTTTGCTCTTTCCGCTGAGGGACTTCTTGTATTCCTTCCACGTTATCTCGTCTTCGGCGGGGCGAAGCGTGATGGAGTGGAGGGCTACCTCTTCCTTGAGGGGCTCGAGAGTCAGGGTGTTCTCGCCCTCGTCGAAGTAGAACTCGAACGGTGCGGTGTGGAATCCGTTCTTATCCGTGCAGACGTAGGTGAGCCACATCTTGACGGACTTTGACTCCGGACGGATCTCGTTGCCCGCGGCGTCCTTGCGGAACGCCTTGTCTCTCCTTTCCGAGGAGTCCTTGTCCGCGACGGTCTCGAATCCGTCCTGGTACTGCAGCTCCCAGTGCTTCTTGAACTGCAGGAACCGCGCCTCGGAGAAGGGTACGCGGTCGTTTATGTAGAGTATCCTCTCGATGGAGTTCGTCTTTTCCGAGACCGGGCAGTACTCGAACTCCAGGACGTATCTGCCCGCCTTCGGCACGTCCAGCTTGAACGTGACCGATCCGGTCTCGGGCAGGATGACGGCGCTCTTTCCTTCGTAGTTTTCGGTGGTCTCCGGCGTGACGGTGGTCTTTTCGTGATCCGCGTCGACGCAATTCACCGCCTCGAAGGCGTATTCTTCCGTCCCCCGGGGGTCATCCTTGTGGTTCACGTCGTACTCGTCGTACGGGATCGCCGAGAGGATCTCCGTGATGGACTGCAGGTTCGCCTGTCTGTCGTCGCTCTGCGTCAGAGTCGCCGTCACTTCCTCCGCGCCCGCTCGCACGGCGGAAAAGACGCCCGTCAGCATCAGTGCCGCAAGGGCGAACGACAATAGCCTGCTCCCTTTTCGTTTTGTCATGTGACATTCTCCGTTCTGCCGGCGTCGCCGGCTGTGATGATGTTGGTGAGGCGGCGGGGGCCGCCTTTCCGCCGATCTTTTCCCGCTCACGCGACTGCGCGTACACGCGCACATGCGTACACGCGCACACGCGCGCGTGCGAGAAATAATAAGAGAGCCGGAGATCCGGCTCACGTCCGCCGCCCGGCGGGCATTTTCGGCGCCGGTCCCGCGGGACAGATCGCGATCTCGCGCACCCGCCGGACCAAGTGTCAACATATTATCATAATACCCCGGAAAAGTCAAGCAAGCAAAAATGACGTTTTTTTCATACGCCACGGGGAAAAACGGCACTTTCGACAGTTGCCGCGCACTTTTGGCGCCCTCACTCCTCCACCGCCCCGCGGAGACGCGCGGCGATCCGCGGGCGGGACGCGTTTTTTGAGAGGCGGAGGCCGGCTCTCGCCGACTGTCGCCCGAAATCCCTTATTTTTCAGGGGTTTCGAGGCGATGTGAGCTTATTCGCAACAATGTTCCGCGCCACCCTTTTGCGCCCGCTTTCCCGCCGGAAAATCGACGGGGAGGCACTGACTTTACGCACAAAAAAGAAGGTCGATTTTTGTATAAAATCAACAAAAAAATCGGGAAAAATTCTACGTCTGTACAGGTTGCACAAATTTGCGTCTCCGAGGTCCGGAACGGCTCCTTTTTCTCCCTTCCGGGCGACCCGGACCCGTCCCCGAAAAAAGCGGAGAAATATCGAATTTGTTTATTGACAACCGGGCCGTATCTCCTTATAATAATAACGGAAAGAAGTTGCGCGGCGACGCGTGAAAAAAGGAAAGGAACGGTCACCAGTATGTATTATATCGGAGTAGACCTGGGCGGCACGAACATCGCCGTCGGAATCGTTGACGAAAACAACGCAATCGTAAAGAAAGCGAGCACCCCCACCAAACCCGAGAGAGGCGCGGATGCCATCGTCGCCGACATGGCGGCGGTCGCCAAGTCCCTTATGGCGGATCTCGGCATAACCTCCGCGGACATCGGCTGGGCGGGCGTGGCGTCCCCCGGGACCGTCGACCACGAGCGCGGAGTGGTGGTTTACGCTAACAATATCCCGTTTCTCGATTATCCTCTGGCGGACAATCTGTCCGCGCTGCTCGGGGGCATCCCCGTTCACGCGGAGAACGACGCCAACGCCGCCGCCAAGGCGGAAGCCATCGCCGGAGCGGCGAGAGGCGCAAAATATTCTGTCATGATCACCCTCGGGACCGGTCTCGGCGGCGGTATCGTCATCGACGGCGAGGTCTATTCCGGCTTCAACTTCGCGGGCGCGGAGCTGGGGCACGTGGTCATCGAGAAGGACGGCAGACAGTGCTCCTGCGGCAGACGCGGATGCTGGGAGACCTACTCCTCTGCGACAGGTCTCGTCCGCACGACGAAGGAGAAGATCGAGGAGTGCAGAAAGACGGGCCGTCACACGCTCATGGAAGAGATGGTGAACGGCGATATCTCG
>JAFWWR010000067.1 GCA_017518025.1 Clostridia bacterium | reverse complement strand
CTTCGCGGTGTTCGGCGGATGCGAGGGACGGTACCGCTACACGAAGAGGGCGAACGTGCTGTTCGACAACAACCTCGTTACCTCCTCGAACCTGATCTTCGACTTTCTTAACTCCGTTCATCTTGAGTACTGTTCGGGACTCACGGTCACCCACAACGATTTTGTCCATACGTCCCGGGGCGCGGTCTCCTTCGACCACTCCTACGACGTGCTGATCGAGTACAACAACTTCGACAGCGTTATGGAGAATTCCGAAGACGGCGGCGCGGTATATAACTGGGGATCCGTCGACGGATGGTCCATCCGGGTCTGCCACAACTACTTCGGACCAATGCACCGGGACGGCACCGGCTGCTTCGGATATTATATCGACGACTGCTCGGGCGGCGCAGAAGTCTATGAAAACCTGTTCTACAACGCCGTGATCCCCGTGATGATCCACATGGGGAGGGATAACAGCGTTCACGATAATCTGATAATTGATACCAACTCATACTCCGGAGTGGGGCTGAGCCACGGAGAAAGAGGTATGATCGACGAGATGGGCTACGAGGAGGCGGTGAAACAGTGGCCTTTCACCCGCACGAGAAACTGGTGGGCGAGCGTCTTCGACCTGATAGACGCCTATCCCGAATACCGCGCGGGGGTCGAGAAATGGTGCCCAGGCTTCCTCGACTGCACGATGGACCCGGAACGGGTTGATGACCCGGAATTCTACCTTAACCCGGTGAACTCTATCTACGGCAACGTATGCTTCAATCCCGCAGGAGAAGAACAGCATAGGGATGAAACCCCGTTTTACGTCAGATACATTGATTACGGAGACTCCACCGGGGTCCCGCTTGACGATAATCCCTGTTTCGTCAATCCGACGCTCGGCGACTACCGTGTCAGAAGCGGCGCCCTTTTTCCGGATATCAAGTTTGACAATATCGGAAGATACTGAAAAAAGCCCCGCGGCGGCAGCCGCGGGGCAATCTTTTACGTTCAGTTCGCTGACGTGCTGTAGTTCGGCGCTTCCTTGGTGATCGTGATGTCGTGCGGATGAGACTCTCTGAGTCCGGCGCCGGTGATTTTCACGAATCTCGCCTTTTCTTTCAGTTCCTCGATGGTCGCCGTACCGCAGTAACCCATACCGGACCGAAGACCGCCGATAAGCTGGAACACGGTGTCGGAGAGCGGTCCCTTGAAGGGAACGCGGCCCTCGACTCCCTCGGGAACGAGCTTTCTGCTTCCTTCCTGGAAGTATCTGTCCTTCGAGCCCTTTTCCATCGCGGCCATGGAACCCATACCGCGGTAGACCTTGAAGCGGCGGCCCTGATAGAGTTCTGTCTCTCCCGGGCTTTCCTCGCACCCGGCGAGAAGAGAACCGATCATAATGACGTTAGCTCCTGCGGCGATGGCCTTCGGGATGTCGCCGCTGTATTTGATACCGCCGTCCGCGATGACAGGTATATCCGCTTTCATGGCGACCTCATAGGCGTTCATTATCGCCGTGATCTGCGGAATGCCGATACCGGCGACAACGCGGGTCGTACAGATGGAGCCGGGGCCGATACCGACCTTGATCGCGTCCGCTCCCGCGGAGATAAGATCGCGCGCCGCCTCGGCGGTGGCGATGTTGCCGGCGATGAGCTGGCAGTCGGGATACGCCGCCTTGATCTTTTCGACGCAGGTCAGGATATTCTTCGAGTGGCCGTGCGCCGAGTCGAGGACCAGATAGTCCGCGCCCGCTCCGAGCAGGGAACCCGCGCGCTCAAGAACGTCGGCGGTGACGCCGATGGCCGCTCCGCACAGCAGTCTTCCCTGGGGATCCTTCGCGGAATTGGGGTATCTGTCCGCTTTTTCTATATCCTTGATCGTAATGAGGCCGCGGAGCTTGAAGTCCTTGTCCACCAGCGGCAGCTTTTCGATCTTCTTGCTTCTCAGGATCTCTTTCGCTTCGTCGAGCGTCGTTCCGACGGGGGCCGTGACAAGGCCCTCTTTCGTCATGACGTCGTCGATCTTCACGTTGAAGTCCGTCATGAACCGCAGATCGCGGTTGGTGATGATCCCCACGAGAGTCCCGTTTTCATCGCAGATCGGAACGCCGGATATTTTGTACTTGCCCATCAGTTCGTCTGCTTCGTAGACCCAGTTGTTCGGGGAAAGGAAGAAGGGATTGGTTATGACTCCGTTCTCGCTTCTCTTGACGCGCTCCACCTGATCCGTCTGCGCCTCTATTGACATGTTCTTGTGGATAGTACCGACGCCGCCTTCGCGAGCCATGGCGATGGCAAGCTCGTATTCGGTCACAGTGTCCATGGCCGCGCTCATGATCGGTATGTTGAGCGTGATCTTTGACGTCAGCTTTGTTTTCAGAGAGACCTGCGACGGGAGGATATCGCTTTTCGCCGGGACGAGCAGGACGTCGTCGAACGTCAGTCCCTCATAAGCGATCTTTTCGGATACGGGGATCCGCGTCTCTTTCGAGGAGTCTTTTGCCATGATCAATACCTTCTTTCTTGTTTATTACTAAAATTGTAAATTAAACGACAACTTTTGTCAAGGGAGATTCTGTTTTTCCTTGAAAATAGTCCGTTTTTTTGTTCGCCTCCGTCGTTATTTTCGTCAGGCAGCGAATAATGGGATCTCATCGGAAATATTTTGGTATCTTTTGGAACTTTGTACTTGACTTTACCCTCGCCGGGATGATACAATTATCCTGACGGATGCGGGGCTCTTTTTCCCGCGTTCAAATACGTTTTTCTTGGAGGTAATTATGTCTTTGCCTGTTGCCATCCAGCTGTATTCGCTAAGAAACGAGCTGGACCGTGATTTCAAGGGTACGCTTGAAGAAGTAAAGAGAATGGGTTACGACGGCGTCGAATTCGCAGGACTCGGAAATAACTCTCCCGAGACCGTCGAGGCGTGGGTCGATGAACTCGGTCTCACCCCCATCTCCGCTCACGTTGCCATCGAGGACTTCCTTT
>JAFWWR010000066.1 GCA_017518025.1 Clostridia bacterium | reverse complement strand
CCGACTACATTCCCACCGACGAAGATCTTGCGAAGGGATTTGCAACCATCCCTCAGCTCGGCATTTGATCCGATATCAAACGAAAAGATCCCCGCTTCCGAAAAACGGAAGCGGGGATCTTTTATCCGATCTCGCCGGACAGATCGGGAAACGGCGACAGTGCTCTTTTCAGAATCCCGCTCATATACGCGATCGCCGTTCCGTAGTTCGTGAACGGAACGTTCTGCGCCGCGGCGGAGTTCATACGGAAGATCATCTCGCGGCTGTTGAGCATACAGCCGCCGCAGTGGATCACAAGCGCGTACTCCGACAGATCGTCAGGGAACGAGATCCCGGACGAGAGGGTAACGTCGACGTCCTTTCCGGTGAATTCTTTTATCATCTTCGGCAGCTTGACCGAGCCGATGTCCCCGCACTGCCGGTGATGGGTGCAGCCCTCGGAGATCAGCACCCGGTCGCCGTCGCGCAGTTCTCTGAGCTTCAGGACGCCTCTCACCGCAGAATCAAGAAATCCTTTGTGACGAGCCATAAGTATCGAGAACGATGTCAGCCGAACGTTATCCGGCGTCAGATCCGCGACACGTCGGAACACCTGACTGTCCGTGATGACGATGGACGGCGAACCCGCCAGCTTTCCGAAGACGTCACGGAACTCGGCGTCTCTTACGCAAACCGGTACGCAGCCCGTGTCGAGCAGCTCCCGGATCGTCTGCTGCTGAGGCAGGATCAGCCGCCCCTTGGGCGCCGCCTTGTCGATGGGGATGACAAGCACCGCGGTGTCCCCCGGCGCGACAAGGTCGCTGACGATGGGGTAGGGGGAAGGAGCCTCGTATCTCACGGCGGCCAGCGCTTCCTTCAGCTCGTTTATTCCCTCGCCGGTCTCAGCGCTGACCTTCAGGGCTCCCTCCGGCACGTTTCCGCCGTTCGTGAGAACGTCGGCTTTTGTAAATACGGTTTTGAACGGGATCCCCTGTTCCTTTATCAGCTCTTCAAGAACGAGATCGTCGTTTGTGAATCCCGCGTTGCCGTCGACGACCAGCACCGCGACGTCAGTCTTTCTCAGCACCTCTTTCGTCTTCGCCACCCGGAGGGAGCCAAGCTCGCCCTCGTCGTCGAATCCGGGCGTGTCGATTATCATCACGGGCCCGAGAGGGAGGAGCTCCATCGCCTTGTAGACCGGATCGGTGGTGGTCCCCATAACGGGGGACACCACGGACAGGGACTGCCCTGTCACGGCGTTCACAAGACTTGATTTTCCCGCGTTTCTCTTGCCGAAAAAGGCGATATGGACCCTTTCCGACGAGGGAGTGGTGTTAAGTCCCATAAAACGGGCCCCCTTTTCAGAATCTGAAATCTCTCTCTCCCGCGCCTATCTTTTCGATATTCCCGCGGCAGATGTTCCTGACCTTTTCGTTCGGTATCTTCTCGAGCTCGCGCGCGATCATCGCCTCGCCCACACGCCTCGTCTCCTCGCTCGCGTAGTCGCAGAGGAATTCCTTCAGTGTCATCAAGGCGTTGGGGGGGCAGCAGTTGAGTATCTGCCCCGATTTGCACAGCGCCATGAATCTGTCGCCCGTCCGTCCCTCGCGGTAGCACGCGGTGCAGAAGGAGGGAATATGTCCGTTCTCCATGAGCCAGCGGACCACCTCGTCCAGCGTTCTCTGGTCGGAGACGTCGAACTGCTCCGTATCGGTGGGCCGTTCCTCTTCCGTATACCCCCCGACGGACGTCCGCGACGCGCCGCTGATCTGCGAAACTCCCAGCGGCAGCACCTTCTCGCGCACCGCCTGGGATTCTCTCGTTGAGATTATCATCCCCGTGTAGGGGACCGCCACTCTGATAAGAGCGCAGATCTTTGCGAAAACGTCGTCGCTGATGCCGTTGTCGAAGGCGGAGGGGTCGATCCCCTCGGCGCGTTTGATCCGCGGCACGCTGATGGTGTGGGGGCCCACGCCGTGGACGGCCTCCAGGTGCTCCGCGTGCATCAAGAGCCCGGCGAACTCGTATCTGTACAGCTCAAGCCCGAACAGGACGCCGAGCCCCACGTCGTCGATACCGCCCTCCATGGCGCGGTCCATGGCCTCCGTGTGGTAGTGGTAGTTGTGCTTCGGCCCGGCCGGGTGCAGCCGCTCATAGCTCTCCTTGTGGTACGTCTCCTGGAAGAGGATGTACGTGCCGATCCCCGCCTCCTTCAGCTTGCGGTAATTCTCCACGGTCGTCGCGGCGATGTTCACGTTGACCCGGCGGATGGCGCCGTTTTTGTGCTTGATGGAATAGATGGTCTTGATGCAATCGAGGATGTACTCGATGGGGTTGTTCACCGGGTCCTCGCCCGCCTCGATGGCGAGCCGCTTGTGACCCATGTCCTGAAGCGCGACGACCTCGGCGCGCACTTCGTCCTGAGTCAGCTTCTTCCTCACGATCCCGCCGTTTCCTCTGTGGTAAGGGCAGTAAACGCATCCGTTCACGCAGTAGTTGGACAGATAGAGCGGCGCGAACATGACGATCCGGTTGCCGTAGAACGCGTCCTTGATCTCCCCGGCGAGACGGAACACTTTTTCCTCCACCTCCGGGTCCTCGCAGGCGAGCAGCACCGACGCCTCCCGGTGGGTGAGCCCCCGGCAGATCGTTCCCTTTTCTGTTTTCTGCGGTTTTGCTTTTTCGAGGATCCCGTTTATAAGATCCATGTTGTCCTTGTTCTCGTCCGCGTATTTCAGCGTTTCGAGGATCTCCCCGTGGTTGATGAATTCGTCCGCTGTGAGCGATTTGGGATCGTATTTGAACATGATATTCCTTCTTTCCGTGATAAATGGGTTACGCTTTGCAGAAAAAGACAGCCGGACGCTCAGATCCGGCTGTGACTGTGATCGTATTAAGGCGTACCGCCTTGATTGCGTCAGTCTTGCGGCTCAGAAAATCTTTGCCGTCAGATGCTCAGCGCATATTTATTATAAACCTTCTTTTCAATTTTGTCAAGCCTCCGGAACCTCGCCGCGGTCTGCTTTTTTTATTCCGAAAAAGTCGCGATAATATCATGTTGAAATGTTGTCATGGAACGGAAAATGTGTTAAAATATTATGGATCATTTTGTGGAAAAGGAGCGACGGTCCAAATGG
>JAFWWR010000065.1 GCA_017518025.1 Clostridia bacterium | reverse complement strand
GTTTTTGGAGAAGAAAATACGGGAACTTGGTTAAAAAAGTATAAGGCGGGGATAAAACCCCGCCTCGTATGCGTAATCTGTCCTTCTTTCGTTAATAATTCAAGTGACGGGAATCGAACCCGCGCTGATAATGCGTGTAATGATGACGGGATTCGAACCCGTGACCTCGTCCCCCCAACAAAACAGACGGACGACCGATCGGTCGCCCGTCTTTCTCATTCAACTCATTTCTGGTACACGTACTCGTAGGTAAAATCGTTCGTCGGGTCGCCGTTGAAGATGTCCAGCACGCCGTCCACCAGCGTTCCCGTATAGTCGATGGACATCCCGGCGAATGTCTCCTTCATGGTGAATTTTTCGCCGTCAAGCGTCCAGGTCATCTTGTACGTGTCGCCGTCGCGGGTGCTCGTTCCCGTGCCGTCCGCCTTCAGCTCCACGGAAAATTCCTCGTCGATCAGCGCGTCGTCGCCCACCATTTTCAGGCGGACGCCTTCATAACTCCCGGCCACTTCCGCCATCGCGGGGTCGATCTTTGCTCCGTCGGCCTCTTTTCCGTCCTTTTTCCCGCACGCGGCGAGAGTCAGTATCATCACGAAAACCAGTAAAAATGCCGTTATTTTTCTCATTTCTGTTCTCCTTTTCCCCTTACGGCGGAAGTTTTGTCCGCCTTCCACCTCATTATACAATATCCCGGAGAAAAAAACAACACTTTCCCGATTATTTCCCCGGAACGCCGGAGACTGCGCGGACCCCCGCCCGGGAATACGTCGGTCCGTTCCGTCATATAGTGAGGTGACAAGACGAAAACGAAAGAAAGGTCGGAACAAAAATGACGGACAACCTGTATCTTCCCGAGGGGTATCTTACGGGAACGGAAGAAAACGAATACTGTCTTTCGGGAGTCCGGGGACTCCGCGCCGCCATGGAGACCGGCAGGATCGTGGAGGCCTACGCCACCGAATGCGAGAGCGGAACGATGGACCTGCGCGTCGATCTCCGCGGGATCCGCGGCGTCATCCCCCGGAAGGAGGCGGTTTTCTCCGCCGACGGATCCCCGGTCAAGGACATCGCAGTCATCACGAGAGTGGCAAAGCCGGTATGCTTCAAAGTGATCGGTCTGTACGACGGCGGAGAGGGAAGACCTACCGCAGTTCTTTCCCGCCGGGCGGCGCAGAAGGAATGCGCGGAGCGGTACGTCTCAAAACTCCGTCCCGGCGACGTGATCCCGGCCGCGGTGACCCATCTGGAGCCCTTCGGCGCCTTCGTCGATATCGGCTGCGGGATCGTGTCGCTCATCACGGTGGATTCGATCTCCGTGTCGCGGATCTCCCATCCGGGGGACCGTTTTTCTCCGGGCGACCGCATTTCAGCGGTGGTCAAGTCCCGCGATCCGGAGACCGGGCGGATCACTCTCACCCACCGGGAGCTTCTCGGCACCTGGGAGGAGAACGCCGCCGCCTTCGGCGCGTCACGGACCGTCAGCGGAATCGTCCGCGGAGTGGAGGAATACGGCGTGTTCGTGGAGCTCGCTCCCAATCTCGCCGGTCTTGCGGAGCCGAAAGAGGGCGTCGGGGAGGGCGATCCCTGCGCCGTGTACATAAAGAGCATCATCCCCGAGAAGATGAAGATAAAGCTGGTGCTGGTGGACGCCGGAGTGGGGGAGGTGCGCCTGCCGGTGAAATATTACGTCGACCCGGCGACGACAAAAAGAATGACCCGGTGGCGCTACTCTCCCGAGTGCTGCCCGCGGGTCATCGAAACTGTATTTGAGTGAGATCACTCCCCGATGAGCCCCATCAGCTCCCGGGTATCGCGGACGTACACGTCCGCCAGCTTCTCGAGCTCCTTCGTCGCTTTTTCGAATTTGTCGTAGACTCCGACGACGGTGAATCCCGCCTTTTTTGCAGTCGTGGCGGCGAAGAACGAGTCCTCGAAGATCACGGTACTCTCCTTCGGAGTCCCCATGGCCCGGGTGCACAGCTCGAAGATCTCCGGCTTGTCCTTCCCCAGCCCCAGCGTCTCGCAGGAGAATATATCCGTGAAATAGTGACGGAGCCCCGTCCGCGCCAGCGCCGACTCGATCATCTTCCTGTCGGTGACGGTGGCGATGCACATGGAGGCGCCCGATACGCGGAGCGCTTCGAGGAACTCCGGGATCCCGTCCTTCGGCATGACCTCGTTCCGGTACTGTATTCCCACCACGCGGTTCACGTCCCCGACTATCTCCTCGACGCTCGCCTTGACGCCGTAGTTTTCTCTGTAAAACTCCGCGGCTTCGGTGAGCGTCATTTTTTTGAACTTTTCGGTCAGGTCCTCCCTCGGCCGGATGCCGATGGACTCAAGATACCCGTTGCCGATGGTCTCCCACACGTGCATCGAGTCGAAAAGCGTGCCGTCAAAATCGAATATTGCGCCTTTTATGTTCATTTTCCGTGGTTCTCCGCTATTTTTCCGAAATTACGATAAGAAGTATCCCGCTTTTGTGGCTGATCCGCGCCGCGCCCTCCGTCCACTCGTTGCTGACGCCGAGAGGGAAGGAGCTCATGAGTTTTCCGCCGCTCAGAGGGTACTTCACCCCCGTGAGGTCGACTCCGCTCACCTCGCCCGACATGGCGAAAAGGGAGAGGTAGGCGCCCTCCTCCTTTTTTATCTCCCGGGTCGCCGGTCCGGAGCAGATCATGCGTACGCCGTCGCCCTCGAGGGTCACGGTGAGACCCGCCGAGGCACCGTGGGCCATGGTCTGCAGATTCGCCACGGTATGGTCGAAGCGTTTTCCTCCCAGGGCGCACGTGAGCAGCACCTCGGAGAAGCCCCGCTCCTCCGCGTACCGCATGGCGGCCATGGTGTCGGTGTCGTCCTTCTCCGACGGGAGCCGCGTTACCGGAACATTCTCCGGCAGAGGCCCGACGTATGAGTCAAAATCACCGATGATGAGATCCGGCGTCACGTTTTCCTTTGCCGCGTACCCGACGCCGCGATCGCAGGCGATCACGAAATCGTCGCCGCGGATCAGACCGGAGAGGCCCGCGGTCGGGTCGCCTCCGGTGATTATCACGCATCTGTTTTTTGCCATATCCGCACCTCCGTCAGTCGTCGTCGTCGTCGGAGATCTTTTCCTCGTGCCGATCGGTGTACAGGAACTGATCCCGCGCCGCCGTCACCGCAAAGGAATCCTCCACCACGTATGACACGGCGGAATTGTTGCGCCGCGCCGTTTTGAGGGACAACGCCATTATTGCGACTATGACGAGAGAGGAGATGAACGCCGCCAGAACGGCGATGATTATCCCTGTCGCTTCCATATCGTCCTCCTACATACTGATGAAGTAGTAGATCGCCGTGAACACCGCGGAGAAGACCGCGGTGAGCCCCAGCAGCCACGCTGCGAACTTCCCGGGGTCCACCGGCGCCTCGCCGACGAACTTCCCGGTCTGGCCGTTCATGGCGAAACGGTAGATCTTGCCCTTGAATTCCGTACTCAGCATCCACACCGGCATCATGACGTATCTCGGAGTATACTGCCTGACCGAGACGTTTTTCGTATACGGGCTCACCGAGTCGTATCCGGAGACCGTCCCGCGTATGAGACTGACGAGGGAATTCTCCACCCGGTCGCGGACTCTCGGCGCGCCGTCGGTGTGGTAAACGTCGTATTTGTCGGCGAGGAAGCCCGACAGATACGCCGGCGAAAAGGGGACCGCTTCGCCGTAACGGAAGGGTTCGACCGCCTCCATATAAACGTCGTCCGCTTTTGACGATCCGTCAAAGGGGACGTTTTCGTACTCCAGCCGCCCGCTTCTGTAGAGGCGGTAATGGTCCGTCTCCGTGATGCGGTATTTGCCGTCGGTCCAGGTGCGGGAGTTCTCCGCGTTGAACTCCACGTCGCCGCAGGCGTCTCCGGAAAAGAGCCAGAACGGGACGTAAACGCCCTTTATCTCTGAGATCCTGCTTTCCGATCTGAACTTTCCCGGGACGAGCAGCTTCTTTTTGTAATGCTCGCGAAAGGCGTTCTCCGCGTCTTTTTTCGTGACTTTGAACGGTATGACGAACTCCGGCAGGAAATCGCCGGAGACGCGGTCCGAGTGGACCACGTTGTTGTCGCAGTAGGGACACCTGTCCGCGGCGGTGGTGCCGTCGGTGACGAGCTCCGCGCCGCAGGCGGGACAGGTGTAGCTGAACAGCCCTCCGCCATCGTCGCGGACCTCTCCCTGCGCCCCGGCGTGGGAGTCGATGATCTGATTTTCGACCGCAAGATCGTCCGGCGAGAAGGTGCTGCCGCAGAAGTCGCAGGTCAGCGTCTCGCTCCTGCCGTCCCACCGGAGCTCGGCGCCGCAGGACGGACATTTGTATGATATAGTTCCCATGGGGGATCCCCCTGAAGACAGTTGCGGCTTCCCGCAGTCAGCGGAACGCCGCACTGATCGTTATGTTTTCAGCCCTGAACGAGCATCGGAGCCAGCTTTTCCACGTCGCCTGCCCCGACCGTTATCACGCAGTCGCCGCGGCCGTATTTTTCCCTGATCTCGTCCGCAGCCTCCCCGAAGGAGTGGAGACACCGCGCGGGCGTGCCCCGCCCGGCGACCGCCTCCGCCAGCTGATCCGACGTCACTCCGTAGACGTTGGTCTCGCGCGCCGGGTAGATGGGCATGAGGATCACCTCGTCCGCGCCGGTCTTTGCCAGCGCGTCGGCAAAGCCGTCGAAGAGCTCGAAGGTGCGGGAGAAGGTGTGGGGCTGGAAGACGACGATGAGCCGGTCGAAACCGAACCCCGCAGCCGTTTTCAGCGTCGCGGCCACCTCCGTCGGGTGGTGGGCGTAGTCGTCGAATACCGCGGCGCCGGACTTTGTCTCCCCGACGCGCTCCATGCGCCTCCTGATGCCCTTGTAGGATCCGAGTCCCTCGGCCACCGCCTCGGGCGACACGCCGCATTCTATCGATACCGCCGCCGCAGCCACCGCGTCGGTGACGATGTGGTCGCCCGGCACGTTTATCCTTGCGCGGCAGAGCTTCACCCCGCGCCTCACTATGTCGAATTCCGATCCGCCCGGGAAGGGCGTCACGTTTGCCGCGACGTAATCCTCGCCGCCTTCTCTGCCGAAGGTGACGAAGGGTCTGCCGGAGGCGCGGGCCGCCTCCAGGGCGTCCGCGCAGTCGCCGTTGATCACGGCGCTCCTGCCGCGGCGAATGAACCCCGCAAAGGAGTTCTTTATCTGATCCATGTCCTTGAAGTAGTCCACGTGGTCCATCTCGACGTTCAGCACCACGGAAACCGTGGGGTAGAAGTCGAGGAACGAGTCCATGTACTCGCAGGCCTCGAATATGAAGTAGTCCTCCCGGCCGATGACGTTGGTCTCGCCGGTGGCGGCCATTTTGGCGCCGCCGAACACGGTGGGCTCCCGCCCCGCGGCGGAGAAGATCTCCGCCACCACGGCCGTGGTGGTGCTCTTGCCGTGCATGCCGGAAATGCCGATCCTGACGTCGTATCTCTTCATAACGTACCCGAGGAAGTCCGCCCGGGAGATCCGCGGGATCCCGTTGTTCCCCGCCCAGACGTACACGGGGTCGTCCGCGGGGATCGCCACCGTGTAGACCACAAGGTCGCATCCCGCGGCGTTTTCCGCCGAGGCGGTGTAGAATACCCTGACGCCCTCGTCCTCAAGACGCTTCGTCAGGGCGCTCTCCGTGCGGTCGTACCCCGCGACCGTGTGGCCCCTCATGCGGCACACCTGCGCCAGAGAGTTCATGCTCACGCCGCCGATCCCGAGAAAGAAAATGCTCCTCGGGCCGTCTCCCATTATTTCACGGATACCCTCGTATCCGAAATGTGTATTTTCAAGGGCCATGAAGGCGCCTCCTTCCCACCGACGAAATGAAAACCTGAGTCAGATTGTCTCTGAATGATAATTATAGCACAAATATGGGCTGTTTTTCATCAAAAAAAGAAAAAAATTCACAAAAGAACTGAAAGTTGGTAACATATTCAATGTATAATGTATAAGGAGTTATGCATAATTATCATTCAAACGGGGGTAAATCAGATGGTTATTACAGACATCAAAATCAGAAAGTTGTTCGACGACGGTCCCATGAAAGCGATCGTATCGGTCACATTCGACTCCCAGCTCGCGCTGCATGACGTCAAGGTTATAAACGTCCGGGAGCGGCACTTTATCGTAATGCCCAGCAGGAAGAATCCGGACGGGACTTATAGGGATATCGTTCACCCGATAAACGCAGAGTTCAGAGCGGAGCTCGAAAAGCAGGTGCTCGCGGCATACGAGGAGGAGGTCGCCAGGGCGGCGGCCGAGGCGGCCAAGGAGTCTTCCGACGCAGAAATCGTCGGAAAGGAAGCCGCGGAGCCCGAGACGGAAATCATCGAGTAATACGTATCTAGGGAAAGTATACTCGCTCCGGAGGCGGTTTAGAAATCGACCGCCTTCGGATCGTTCCCGAAACGCGGGACGAGGCGCCGGAAAGACGCAGATCCGCAAAGGCAGCGGGCGGGGTTTTCCCGTCCGTTTTCCTGTTTGCGAAAAAAATCACAAATTTCTTGACACGCCGTGTTTTTTGTGATACAATACATACCGTGCCGCGCGGGGAGGGCCCCGTGCAGCGCCGCAGATCTGGGTGTGGCGCAGTTGGTAGCGCGCGACCTTGGGGTGGTAGAGGCCGCTGGTTCAAGTCCAGTCACTCAGATGAAAACAAGGCAGGATACGTCCTGCCTTGTTTTCATTTAAATGCTTGGCCTTGTGCCAGATATGACAGTGCCCTGTGGTCCGGGGTTCCCCGAAGCGTGCGGAGCACGCTTGGGGGTTCCCGGTTGAGGCCGCAGGGTATCAAGTCCACCCACTCAGGCCAGACATGGGAAAGACCACGCTTACGATCCAAATCGTGCCTGGGTTTGCCGAACGAACGGAGAAGGCGCCGATTTCGTGATCGACAACGACGTTTCGTATGAGAGCGACCTCGAAAAGTGCGTTGAGTCAATAAAGAAATAAAAAACGCGGCGTGTTTCAAAATCGAGACGCGCCGCGTCTTATATTATCTTCCGAACAGTCCGCGCTTTTTGTACGGCTCCGCGCAGACGGAGACGAGGGTATATCCTGTTTCTTCGACGGCGCTTTTCAGCGTTTCCGTGTTTATCCCGTTCCGGGACAGGAAGGTCGCCTCCCCGTTTTTTCTCGACGCCCTGACTTTTTTCGCGTCGGGGAAAACCCGCCTTATCGTATCGCAGATATGTGCCTCGCACATTCCGCACATCATACCGTCGATCTTTACCGTTATCTTATTCATACTAACCTCTCATTCTGCGTTTTTGAGCGCTTCGACCATGTCGATCTTTCTGTTTTTCCGTGCGACCATCCATCCGACGAGGATCGAAACGCCGAACGTCAGCAGAATGGAAACGGAGTAAGTCAAGGGGCCGAGCATCAGTTTCATTTCGTATTCTCCCGCCAGCGCGGTCAGCATCCAGTAGAGAGTCCCCAGCCCCGCCGGAAGGCCGAGGATCACGCCGACCACGGTCAGCCAGACGTTCTGGGAGATGAGGAGCTGCCCGATCTTTCTGCTCCGGAAGCCGAGCACCTTCAGCGTTGCGAGTTCGCGGGAACGTTCGACGTAACTCATGACCCCGAGGTTATACAGCACCACGATCCCGAGGATCACGGCGGCGACGACGAGTATCAGCACCATACTGTCCATGATCCTGACAAAGCTCCCGAAACTGTCCATCAGAAGCTGCTTATCCTGCTTGCCGGAGATCAGCTCCGAGGACGGGATCTCTTCCGAGTCTTTGTTCGTATAAACGGCGGAAACACTGTATTTGATCCCGAGGGCGTCCGCGCACCTGTCGGTCATGGTGACGCTTTCGGTCATGATGGAACGGTTGTAGCCGACGACCTTCACCCGGTACGTCTCGTTGCCTCCGTTGGGCGAAAACTCGATATAATCTCCGATCTTCGCTCTGTCGGCAAGCCGCAGGCAGACGTACGCGCCGTCGTCCCGCAGATCGATTTCTTTATTGTCTTCGTCGATGACGCTGAACAGTCCGTTTTCGTTGTGGACGACGTCGAGTGTCGCGGTATAGCCGTCGATGCTGATCCCGGAATAGCTCTCCCAGTCGCCGTCGAGTTCGGTTATGAGCCGGTCGACCTTTTCGCGTTCAGTATTCTCAACGATATTGACCTTCGTCGCGTAGTGCGACACGCGCGTATCGAGCAGATCGAGAAAACCCGACATCGTATCGCGCATACCGAGTCCGCCGACGAGCAGGATCATACATCCGACGATGCCGACAAGCGTCATGGCGAAACGGCTCTTGTGGCGCATCAGGTCGCGCAGGTTCCATTTCGTCGCGAAGTTCATTTTCCCGAAAAGGGAGAACTTTTCAAGGAACGATTTTTTCATCTTTTTCGGCGTATAGGGACGGAGAGCGTCAGCCGCCGTGCCGCGGAGCTGGGCGCGCACCGAAAGGAAGCTGATAAGCGCCAGCAGCAGCACCGTTCCCGCGATGACCGGATAACAGAACGCCGGCGTCGCCGCGGACCAGTCGGGCATATCGAAATAAGTGCCCATCATGCCTCCCTCGCTCATTACCGCTTTGCAGACGAAATATCCGAGGACCCCGCCGAGCGCCGTTCCCAGGATCCCGATAAACAGACCGTAGAAAGAGTAGTGGAGCAGGATGGTCCCGCTCCTGAAGCCGAGCGCTTTCAGAACGCCTATCTGCGTCTTTTCCTTTGAGGCGATGCGGTGCATCGTCGTTATCATCGTCAGTATCGCGATGGCGAGGAACAGCACGGGCAGGATGGAGCCCATCGCCTTACCCTCGGTGGCCTCTCCCATCGCTTCCTTATACACGGTGTGATCGTCCTTCGATACGACCATCAGCGTTCTGCCGAGCTTTTCCTTCACTGCGTCTTCCAGCTCGGATTTTCCGAGGTCCGAGATGAGATTGATCTGCGGGAACGCCCTGTCGGTCGCTTCCGTGAGCATCCCGTCGGTCAGCGCGGCCTCCGCCTGTTCCTTCACCGTCAGCTCGTCGGCAATGGTATTCAGCGTCTTTTCACGGATGACCTCGCGGAGCTTCGCGGGTGAAATATACGCGAAGCCGAACGTGTTGAAATCAGGCATGACCTGGTTGCTGTCGGCAAGACAGATCATGTGCTCGCCCGCTTTGATGAGCCCGACGACTCTGACCTCGGCGTCCACTCCCTGGAATTCAAGGGTCAGCGAGTCGCCGATCTTTACGCCGTTGAGCTTCGCGAACTTGTCGGACAGCCAGATGCCGTCGCCGTTTTCATCGTATTCGTCGCCGCTCATCAGCGTAAACGTCGAGACGGTATAGTTTTCCGATACGTCGACGGCGAGGGACTTTTTGCCCTCCCCTTTGATCTCGAGGTTTACCGAAAGATATCTCGTCGCCGCGTCGACGCCGTCGATCGAGGCGATCTTATCGAACTCGTCCTTTGTGAATCCGCTCTCGGAATAGAGGCGGTAATCCGCGTAATTCGTTTCGTCAAAAAAGCGCCCGACGTCGTATTCGATGGTTTTCCACTCCATGTTGAAGCCGAGGAAAATACCGATCCCCAGCGTCATCATGATGATCATGGAGATGAACTGCGCCTTGTAGCTCCACGCGGTGCGGAGCAGTTTCCGGAAAAGGATCACCACTCCACCTCGTCAGCGGAAAGTGGATTATCCTGCTCCTCGACCGAGCGGATCTTTCCGTTTTTGACGCGGATCACAACGTCCGCCATTTTCGCGATATTCTGGTTGTGGGTGACGATGACAATCGTCTTGCCGTAGTTTTTCGCCATGTCGAGCAGGAGTTTCAGCACCATAACGCCGGTCTCGGAGTCCAGGGCGCCCGTGGGCTCGTCGCATAGCAGGATCTTCGGATTCTTGCAGAGCGCGCGGGCGATGGAGATGCGCTGCTGTTCGCCGCCGGAGAGCTCCGCGGGGAAGTTGTTAAGGTGATCGAGAAGTCCCACTCTGCCGATCATTTCCTTGGCGCTGAGGGCGTTCTTCGATATCTCCGAGATGAGCTTGACGTTTTCGTACACCGTCAGCGTGGGGATGAGATTGTAAAACTGGAACACGAAGCCGACGGTGGAGGCGCGGTAGTCGGCAAGTTCGTTGTCGCTGAGCTTCGAGATGTCCGCACCGGAAACGGTGATCGTTCCCTCGCTCGGGCTGTCAAGACCTCCCAGCAGGTTGAGGAGCGTGCTCTTTCCGGCGCCGGAGGGACCGAGAATTACGACGAACTTTCCCTCGTCGAGGGTGAAGCTTACGTGATCGAGCGCGTGAAGCTCGTGATCGCCGCTGGTATAGATTTTTGAAACGTTGTCAAATTGAACGATAGACATGATGTACCTCCTGTGTATTTATCCCAGCGCCACGTCCAGCGCCATCATCAGCGTGAACCCGAGCGCGAACAGCACGACTCCGATGTTGGAGTGCTTTCCCTCGGACATTTCCGGGATCAGCTCCTCCACAACCACATAGATCATCGCGCCCGCCGCAAAAGAGAGCAGATACGGCATCGCCGGGACGAACAGCCGGGCGAACAGTACCGTGAGCACCGCGCCGGCCGGTTCCACCGCGCCGGACAAGGCGCCGTCTGAGAACGCACGGCATCTCGGTTTGCCCTCCGCGTGCAGGGGCATGGAGATTATCGCCCCCTCCGGGAAGTTCTGTATCGCGATCCCGAGGGAGAGTGCCAGAGCGCCTCCTGCGGTGATCTCCGGGGAGCCGGCGAGCAGCCCGGCGTACACCACGCCGACCGCCATCCCCTCCGGGATGTTGTGCAGCG
>JAFWWR010000064.1 GCA_017518025.1 Clostridia bacterium | reverse complement strand
CCGATGAGAAGCGGGATGAAATTCAGATAATCCGCCGAGACGATCGAGAGGCGCAGAGAATCGCGCTCGTCGGTCCTCGGCACGTCGTAGACGTTGTGAACGTGGCCGTAGAAGCATCTTTTCACGCCGTATTCCCTCATCGTGTCCAGCAGTTCCCGCGATTCGAAATCTGCGAAGGCGGGAGGGAAGTGGAAGAAAACCAGTATTTCCGCTTCCGGCGCGCCTTCGGCGTCCCGCAGGGCGACTCCGGCGTCGAGACTCTGCCTCAGTCGCGCCGCCTCGCGCTTCGAGATCTTCTCAAAATCGGCGTCGCCGGCGGTCTTCACGTTCTGTGACTTCTGGTCCGGGAACCAGCCCCGGGTGCCGACGATGATCTTCCCGTCGACAAGGTACGCGTTGTTGTGGAGGAACTTCACCGACGAGATCCCCTCGCTTACGAGCATGTCCTCCATTTTCGACACGGTGGTCCACCACAGATCGTGGTTCCCCTTGCCGACGATCTTCGTGCCGGGCAGGGAATCGATGAATCTGAAGTCCGGCGCCGCCTCGTCGAGCCGCATGGCCCAGGACACGTCTCCGGGTATCACCACGGTGTCGCCGTCAGAGACGGCGGCGCGCCAGTTTTTCTCAAGTTTTTCAGCGTGACCTGCCCACCTGCTGCCGAAAACGTCCATGGGCTTTTCGACTGGCGTCGACAGATGCAGGTCTGCTATGGCGAACAGAGCCATCTCCGTCTCCTTTCAGGCGTCAGCCAAAGATCGCGTCCTCCATTTTGTCGGGACTGACGGATCCGGTGAATCTCACAGGCAGAGTCAGCACCCGGGCGAGAGGCGCGGGAATATCCGTGCCGGTCGCGGCGGAGAGGGCGTTCAGCGCCTCCGCCGGATCGTCGCTTCCCACCGGGTCGCCCAGCGCCGCGCAAACGTCGGCGGGGAACTTGTAGGGGCTGGCGGTGGACGCCACCACGGTGACGGTCCCGTCGCCGGTGTCGGCGAAGTATTTCTCCGCGCAGCGGAAGCCCACGGCGGTGTGGGGGTCTACAAGATAGCCGTCCTCCCGGAACAGCTTTCCTATCTCGTCCCTGGTCTCGTTCTCGTCGGCGGAGTAGCCGGAGAAGGTCTCACGCACGGCGGCGAGCACGTCCGCCGGCACCTTGTACCTGCCGGTGCGGCCCAGCTCGTCCATCAGCGAGGCGGTGGTCTCCGCTCCCGCCACCGAGAAGATCAGCCGTTCCAGATTGCTCGATATCAGTATATCCATGGAGGGAGAAATGGTTTTGAAAAACTCCCTGTTTCTGTCGTAGACGCCGGTTTCGATGAAATCGGTAAGCACCCGGTTGGAGTTGGAGGCACAGATCAGCCGTCCCACGGGGAGTCCCATCTTCTTCGCTATGAACGCGGCGAAGATGTTGCCGAAATTGCCCGTCGGCACCACGTAGTTCACAGTGTCGCCGTATTTGATCGCTCCCCCGTTCATAAGGTCGCAGTACGCCGACACGTAGTACACGATCTGCGGGGCGAGTCGGCCCCAGTTGATGGAGTTGGCGCTGGAGAAGAACGTCCCGTCCCTATCCGCCCGCTCGCGCATCGCTCCGTCGGAGAAAATTCGCTTCACGCCGGTCTGGGCGTCGTCGAAGTTGCCCTCGACAGCGGTGACGTTCACGTTGCCGCCCTCTTGGGTAGTCATCTGCATCTTCTGCATCCGGCTGACGCCGTCCCGGGGGTAGAAGACCGTGATCTTCACGCCGGGGACGTCACGGTAGCCCTCAAGCGCCGCCTTGCCGGTGTCGCCGGAGGTGGCGACGAGGATATGCGCCGTCCGGCGTTCTCCGGTCATGGTCAGCGCGCCGGACAGAAGGCGCGGCATTATCTGCAGAGCCATGTCCTTGAACGCGCAGGTGGGCCCGTGCCACAGCTCGAGAGAGAAGAGACCGTCGCTCACTTTTCTGAGCGGCGCCGCGCCTCCTGGGAACCGCTCCTCACGGTATGATTCGCGGGCGTAGCCGTCGAGCCGCCCGATCCCGTAATCGTCGAGGAAAAGAGAGAGGATAAAGGCGGCTCTTCCGGGGTAATCCAGGA
This sequence comes from Clostridia bacterium, assembly GCA_017518025.1. GTDB lineage: Bacteria > Bacillota > Clostridia > Oscillospirales > CAG-272 > RUG11130. The sequence continues at coordinate 3,550 of JAFWWR010000064.1, read as the reverse complement.
CGGCGAGGGAGCGGAAGTCATCCTCCGTCAGCGACGGAATCGACTCCGGCATGAAAAGACCGCCGTCCGGGGCGAGTCCCGTCTTTATGGCCTCGGCGGAGGACACTCCGCGGGCGTTTTTATCTCTCGTGCTTACGTATTTCATGTTCTATTTCCTTTCCGGGGCAAGACGGGAGGTGAAAAATCCCGCCGCGTTTTCGTAGAATATTTTTTGTACCGTTTTTTCGGTCAGTCCGTGACTGAGAAGCGCGTCGCGGAGCCGCGGCAGAGCAGAAACGTCCGGCAGATCCGACGGAGTCGTGCCGATGCCGTCGAAGTCGCACCCGAGGCACACGCCGCCTTCTCCGATGACGTCGATATAGTGCATGATGTGGCGGCACACGTCCTCCGACGTGCATCCCGCAGACGGATCGGCGACCAGATGAGGCGGATAGAGCGACACCCCGACGATCCCGCCGGAGGCCGCCACGGCCCTCGCCTGAGCGTCGGTGAGATTCCGCGTGTGATCGCAGATCTCCCGGGAGTTCGAGTGCGACGCCACCGCCGGGACTCCCGCTTCCGCGGCGAGGGAGAGGATATCGTCCGCCGACCGGGGCGACGCGTGAGACACGTCCGGCACCATGCCGAGACGGATCGCCTCGCGGACCGCCTCGCGGCCGAAGTCCGTCAGGCCAACGTCCGATTCGTGGGAGCCGCCGATCTGCGTCTCGCCGCCCCAAAGGGGAGTCACCAGCCGCACGCAGGCGCGGTAAAGCCCGCCGATCCGGGACAGATCGTTTTCGATGATCCGCAGGTCCTCCACGGTGAGGATGAACTGCTTTTCTCCGATCCCGCCGTCGGGAAAGAGGTCAAAACCGCATTCCCCCGCGGCGCGGCGGAAGTTTTCCGCCACCTCAAAGAAGTACCGGTATCCGTCGCCGTCGCTCATGTTCTGCGGTACGCAGAACGCCGCGAGCTGTCCGTATTTCTCCACCCGCGCCAGCTTGTCGCGGGTGATATGGCACCGGCCGGATGAAAAATCGTTGTCTCCCCTCAAAAGCTCAAGAGGCGTGTCGCAGTGAAGGTCGAAAAGGTCCATTCAGGCACCTCTCTTTTATTTGTGGACGGCGTTCGGTATGTGCACCACGTCGAGGACGCCGTATTCCTTCGAGCGCGGGTCCGCGTAGACCTCGATGAGGTCGATCCGCGGCTGGAGCTCGCCCGCGATCTCCGGGTGCTCGTGGATGTACCCCGTCGCCGCGGCGATGAGATTCTCTCTTTTGGTCTTCGTCAGCGCCGATCCCGGCCTGCCGTAGATCGACTGTCCGCCGGGCTCCTGCCGCCGGGTCTTGACCTCCACGAAGAGGATGAGTCCGTTGCCCGCGGCGATGATGTCTATCTCGCACCGTCCCACGTACACGTTGCGGCCGATGATCTCAAAACCGCGGGCTTTGAGAAATTCCCCCGCGGTGGTCTCGCCGACCTTGCCGTAATCCCGTTTGTTCATTTTATTCACCGTCCGGCAGAGGCAGACCCGCCTCAATGGCCGCTGCGCGTAGTTTGTCGCCGTCGCGGTCGAGAAAGCCGAGGAACGATTTTCTGTGCACCGGGGACGGACCCCACACGTACACAGCCAGCATGTGATCCTTGGTGGGGTACCCCTTGTGGCGGGCGAAGCCGTACTGCGGGTACTCCCGGTCGAGATCGGCGCACAGCCGGTCTCTCGTCACCTTGGCGAGAACGGACGCCGCCGCGATGGACTGGGACTTGCCGTCGCCCTTGACCACCGCCTCGCAGGGCAGGTCGAATCCCCTTTTCTGATTGCCGTCGATGAGAAGGAAATCGGGACGGACCGGCAGCGCTTCCACCGCCCGCCTCATGGCGAGAAGGGAAGCGTTCAAAATGTTTATCTCGTCGATCTCCCGCTCCGACGCGAGGCCCACCGCCCACGCGAGAGCGGATGAGGTGATCCTGTCGTAAAGCTCGTCCCGCTTTTTCTCGGAGAGCTTCTTCGAGTCGTCCAGTCCCTCGATCACCGCGCCGGGCGCGAGGATACACGCCCCCGCCGCCACGGGACCGGCCAGAGGGCCGCGCCCCGCCTCGTCGAGGCCGCAGATCACGCCGTATTTTTCGGCGTATCTTCTGTCAAAATCCAGGTCAAGCATCTTGCCCTCCGTCGGTGGGAAAGTCCTCCGGTATCTCCAGCGAGATGGCGCCGATCTTCTGGTTCCGGAACTCGTCCAGTACCATGTTCGCCGCGCGCTCGGTGTCGAGCTCGCCGCCGGAGACGAGGAATCCCCTCTTTTTCGCCACCGCCTCAAGCAGAGCCCATGGCTCCGCCTCCTCCGCGGCGGCGCGGTCGAGCTTGTAGCGCGCGCAGAACAGATCGGGCGCCACGCGGACCAGCCGGCGGCACAAATCGGCGCCGAGAGATTCCGTATCGAGGATCGTATCCTTGATGGCGCCGGTCTCCGCCAGCTTCTTTCCGGTCTCGGGGTCGTCGAATTTGGGCCACAGAACGCCGGGCATATCGAGGAGCTCGATCCCCTGGGTCGTGGTGACCCACTGCTTTGTCATGGTGACGCCGGGGCGGTTTTCGACTTTTGCCTTTTTTGCTCCGCTGAGCCGGTTCACGAGGGAGGATTTGCCCACGTTGGGGATGCCGAGGATCATAGCCCGGATCTTCCGTCCGCCCATTCCTTTTTCGCTGAACTTTTCGAGTTTTTCTCTCAGAATACGTCGGCACGCGTCGCCGATCTTCGGGAGATTCTCTCCGGTGATGCAGTCCACCGCCATGGCCTCCCGCCCCTCGGCGGAGTATCGCGCGATCCACCTTTTTGTTACCTCTCGATCGGCGAGAGACGATTTGTTGAGCAAAGTGAGGGTGGGGCGCGTCTTCGTCAGCGCGGCGATCTCCGGATTTTTCGAGCTGTAGGGGATCCTGGCGTCCAGAAGCTCGAACACCACGTCCACGGAGCCGATGTTCTCCGATATGAGCCGCCGGGTCTTGGCCATGTGCCCGGGGAACCAGTTTATGTTCGTCAGATTATCGTTCATTTGGATCAACTACTTTATCCTTACCCCAATCTTCATAAGGATCACTACCATTCTCTAATTCCCATTTTATATGGTCATCTCTAGCATTTTTTACAGCTTCACACCCATTATTGCTTATTGCGCTTGCACCCTCTGTAACAACAAAGAAAGATAAACCATATTCATTTGCAAGTTCTTTAACTTTTTGACAAAATTCCCTTGCTTTAATTATTTTATCTTGCTCATTTTTCATCACTATCACCTTTAATTCTTATTATTTTCTTCCAAACATTTATTGCCAGTTATTGCATAATGCAATTTATTTTGAACGATTTTAAAGAAAGTATAAGCTTCTTCAGAATCTTTACCATAATCAATACTTGTTGTTTCAAAAAAATCAGTTATCTTTTGATATAATCTTCTTTCAGATAACCTAATCTATATTTTATTTTTTCTTTCATGGCTAATGCTATTATTTCTTTAATATACTTATCTTTACCATGTGTATATTCTTTTCTGTTATCCTTATACTTAT
>JAFWWR010000063.1 GCA_017518025.1 Clostridia bacterium | reverse complement strand
ATACGTCCGCATCGTCCATCCCATGAACCGGGCCCACTTCATCTCTTTCATCGCCGCCGTCCGGGACGAGGGCTTCGAGCTGGTCAAGCTGTACCCGGAGGGAGGCGCGGAAGCCCGGGTCAAGACCGGCCGCACCCGCTGGCTGTACTGGTACTGCAACCGCCACGGGCTGTTCCGCCTTTCCCTGCGGGGAGACCGGCGCGGATGAACATTAACGGAAAATTCACGGGCGTTCCCTTGACACGGGGGACGCCCGTATCCTATTATTATATGAGCGAAACCGGACCCGTATCGAAAAAAATAAAAACTATTTTTTTGGAGGTCTTTCGAATGAAAAAGTGGGTATGTCCTGTCTGCGGTTACGTCCATGAGGGCGACACGCCCCCCGAGAAGTGCCCCGTCTGCAAGGTTCCCGGCGAGAAGTTCACTCTCCAGGCCGAGGAGCTGTCCTGGGCCGCCGAGCACGTGGTTGGCGTCGGCAAGCAGTTCGGCGCCGACGTCCCCGCGGACGTTCAGGAGCAGATCATCGCCGGGCTCCGCTCCAACTTTGAGGGCGAGTGCAGCGAGGTCGGCATGTATCTGGCGATGGCCCGCGTGGCCTACCGCGAAGGCTATCCCGAGATCGGCGCTTACTGGGAAAAGGCCGGCCTTGAGGAGGCCGAGCACGCCGCCAAGTTCGCCGAGCTCCTCGGCGAAGTCCTGACCGACAGCAGCAAGAAGAACCTCGCCATGCGCGTCGACGCCGAGAACGGCGCGACCGCCGGCAAGTTCGAGCTGGCCAAGCTCGCGAAGAAGTACAACCTCGACGCGATCCACGACACCGTCCATGAAATGGCCCGCGACGAAGCCCGCCACGGCAAGGCTTTCAAGGGCCTGCTGGAGCGTTACTTCGGCTGATCCTTTTGCCTGAGAGGGGGACGGAGCGGTGATCGCCAGGTTTTTCATCATCTTTATCGCCCTTCTTGCCGTCCTTGCGCTGATCGGCTTTCTGATGAAAAAGCGCGGCTTCGGCGGCAAGGAGACCGGGAGGGACGATCCCCTATCCGAAAGCAACGTCAACAACGTCAACGACTTGAACGACCTGTTCAACCGCGCCCGCTACATGGATCGCGACGACGGACAGGGACAAGGCTGAAAAGGAGCTCTGCGGATGGAGTACGCCCGCTTTGACAATACGATCGCCGCGCGGATCGACCGTGGGGAAGAGATCCTCGAGGAGCTGAAAAAGATCGCTCTTGCGGAGGATATCCGCCTTGCTCATATCAGCGCGCTCGGCGCGGTGGGGGATTTCACCGTCGGCGTGTTCCACACGGCGGAGAAACAGTACCACGCCAGGCGCTTTACCGGCGACTGGGAGATCGTATCTCTCGTCGGCAACATCACGCGGATGAAGGGCGAGTATTACGCGCATCTGCACATGAGCGCCGGCGGAACGGACGGCTCCGTGGTCGGAGGACACCTCAACCGCGCGGTCGTCAGCGCGACCTGCGAAATGTTCATCACCGTTCTCAACGGGACGGTCGAGCGCCGTTTTGACGGCGATACCGGCTTGAATCTGTTTGAATTCATCTGACAAACCAAAAGGAGGAACACCCGAAATGAAGTATGTCTGCAATGTGTGCGGCTGGGTCTACGACGAGGAAGAGACCGGCGTGAAATGGGAAGATCTTCCCGATGATTTCGCCTGCGAGGTCTGCGGCGTCGGCAAGGAAGATTTCAGCCCCGAGGAGTGATCCCGCATCCATAAAAAACGGCCGGAAGCCAGGCGCTTCCGGCCGTTTTTTCGTGGCCTTCGGACGGAACGCAGGCTTT
>JAFWWR010000062.1 GCA_017518025.1 Clostridia bacterium | reverse complement strand
GCAATAGGCGCGATCCTGATCGTACCAAAATTTGCAGGTGCGTCCGGAGCAAAAGCCAGCGCCGATACCGTTTACAAGGGTGAAGAAAGTGGTCAGATCATGGAAGACGATCCGTCCGCCCAAGAGGAGACGTCTCCCGTTGTCGAAGAAGAACCGGACACCACCCCTATATATGAGGCGACAAAGACCGTCCTTATCACCGACGGGGACGGATTCAAGGTAGTGATCGACGGAGAGGAGATCGCGCTCACCCGGGACGGATCCGAGGATTATGCCAGAACGAGCTATGACAAATACGTATCCGAGGACGGCACAACATACGTTTTCGACACGGAAGGAGAACTTATAAAGTATCAGATTAACGACCTTGAAGAGGTCATGGACGCGTGTAGTTTGTATATGGAAGGCATACTTGATGTCGTCAGTGAGGACGAGGCGATAGAGATCGCCAAGGAGGTTCTCTACTCTCTGTTCGGAGAGAAATTCAACAAAGCGGATCAGACGAGGGTGAGTTTCGATGAGGACGGGACGTACAGTATCGATTTCAGCGAGATGGTTGGAGGAGAAAAGAACATACATGGTCCCGGATACTTCATTACGATCCTTCCTAACGGAACAGTTTTCTCGGCCGGCACGAACTTCTTCTCCACTTTGTTCAAAGATATCAAGGCCTGCGATCTTGACCGGTTCACGGATGAGTTTTTCGAGTACGCCGCCCACGAGAGACTTACGGAATTATACGGTAACGATCTTATATCTTTTTCCGTCGAGAGGGTAGGGTTTACAAATAAAAATGGCAAGACCCAGCTTTGCGCTACAGTCGAACCGGAAGTGAAGAATCCGCCCAACAACCGTCACATCACGGAATATATGTTTTTCGATATCCCCGGCATATCCGGTTGATCCCCATGTAAATAGATCCTCGCCTAATTCTCTGTGACCGAATGATTCTGCGCAAAAAAACGGCTGATTTTACCGTCAGCCGTTTTTTTGTTTCCCCGAAAACCGTTCTGTTTGCAAAAAGTGAAGATTTGTTATAGAATATACCTGCGCCGGTAGGCAGGAACTCCCGAGGCGGCGTGAACTACAGCGGACGGACCGCTTTTTTCCAAAAAAATGTGACCTTTTCGATCATTTCGTTAGTTTATGGGTGAGGACGAAAGGAGATGACGTAAATTGCCGCCAAAAAAAGATTCCCTTGTGCACGGGGAAGACCGTGAGATCGTGGAACGCTTTCTCGTGAGAGACGAGGGCGCCATCGCCGCGGTCCGCGAGAAATACGGAAGGATGATGGAGCGCATGGCGCGGAACATGGTCGGCGACAGCGGCGCCGCGGAGGAGATCGTCAGCGACGCGTGCCTCGCCGCCTGGAACAGCATCCCGCCTCACGAGCCGGAGAAGCTGGGGCCCTATATGGCGCGGCTGACCCGCAACGCGTCGCTCAGACGTTATCGCGACGACTCGACGGCGAAACGAGGGGGAGGGAACGTGGTCGTTTCTCTCAGCGAGCTTGAGGAATGCATTCCCGGCGACAACTCCGCGGAGGACGCGGCAGAAGAACGGGAGCTCTCCCGCGTCATCGATAGTTTTCTGTCTTCTCTCGGCAAGACCGAGAGGATGATCTTCGTCCGAAGATACTGGTATTCCGATAAGATCGCGGATATCGCCGCGCACATGGGCTGCGGGGAGAGCAAGGTGAAGATGACCCTGCTGAGAACGCGGCAGAAACTGCGCAAAAGACTGGAAAAGGAGGGTATATTCGTATGAAAAGGTCGGAGGAACTCTATGATCAGATAGGGCAGATAAACGAAAAATTTGTGGAGGAGGCGTATTTCGGAGATGACGCCGGGCAGAGGAGAGGCGGAGCCGTCAGAAAGGGGATCATCGCGGCTCTCGTGGCGGCAGCGATGGCTCTGAGCGTCGTCGGCGGGATCGCTTTTCATGAGAAAAACGTGAAGAACGCGGGCGGGAACGCCGGAGAAAAAGCTCCCGCCGCACAGGCGTCGGATGACCGGGAGAGATTCAACCCCTTCGTGGTCAGCGCGGAGTATCCGGTCTATGAGACCGACGAGGAAAACCGTGCGGCGGCGGAGAGCCGCGCCGGTGAGGTCAGCGACGTGACGAGGGACGCGCTTGTCACCCTGACAAAAGCGCTGTTGACAAATAAAGAGGGGGACTCCGCCGTGGTCGCGCCCACGAGTATCTACACGTCGCTCTCAATTCTTTCCGACGTTTTTGCCGGGGAGACGAGGGACCAACTTACCGCGCTTCTCGGCACGGACGACGCGAAGGAGATACATCGCCAGGCGTCGGCCCTCTGGGACGCTTTCTACCTCAACTGCGAGGATTCACAGTCCGTTGCGGCGGCGTCCCTTTGGCTGAACAACGACGAAGAATATGACATGGACCTTGTAAATTCGCTGTCGGAGATTTACCATGCTTCCGTTTTCAGCGACCGTTTCGGCGGGGAAGAATGCGAAGGTCAGCTCAGAAATTGGCTGAACGAACAGACGCGCGGACTGCTCGAGGACCGGTTGGACAATACGCGGCTCGACGCCATGTCTTCGCTCGGCGTAGTCACCACCGTTTACCGCAAGGCGAACTGGTTCATGCAGTTTAACGAGACCGAAAATACGTCGCGCACCTTTCACGGCCTTTCCCGTGAGGATGAATGTACGTTCATGAACGGTCTGATCCACGTATGCACCGTGGAAGGGGACGGCTTTACGGCGGTGGGTCTCCCGCTCAAGGACTGCTCGTGCATGTGGTTCGTGCTTCCCGACGAGGGAATGACAACGGATGACGCCATCGGCTCCGATGAGCTGTGGGAAGGTCTCGAGGAGTGGGGAAAGGGCGATCACAGCGATATCAATAAGCTCCTTTATTCGTGTGAGGCGGCACAAATATCTATTCCGCGGTTCGACGTGAGCGCCGAATGCGACATTACGGACGATCTCGTTGATCTCGGAGTGACCGATATGTTTGCGGGCGCAAATATGACTCCCCTGCTCGGAGAGGGCACAGAGGGCAACCACTACGTAGACGGGATACAAACCGGAGCGAGAGTCATTGTGAACGAGAGCGGCGTGGAGGCAGCCGGCTTCACCGGGGTCTACTTTGATTCGGGACCGACGTTCAATTTCATCCTCGACCGTCCCTTCGTCTTCATCATGACGAACACCACCGGACTGCCGCTCTTCGCGGGCGTAGTAAATCAGCTCGGTTGATTAGACCGTCAGGCATATCCCAAGTAAAAACCCGCCCGCTCCGTTTCCGGAGCGGGCGGGCGTCGTTTATCCTCAATATCCGAAGTGTGCGTCAAGGGAGAGGTCCTTCCTGAAGGTGTAAATCAGCGTATCGAACTCGGATTCCTCGCCGGTCTGCAGGTCGCGGATGCCGGTCTTCAGCTCAAATATGATCTGCTGGCCGTTCCCCATGCCGCCGTAGGTGGCCTTCGCCCTCGCGAACTGTTCCTCGTCGAAGAACAGAGTGTAACGTGAGGTGTCGACGCCCATGAACTCCTC
>JAFWWR010000061.1 GCA_017518025.1 Clostridia bacterium | reverse complement strand
TGTATCTCCCGGAGGAGCTCTCCGGCGATCCGGTGAGTCTCCGGCGAGGTGTTGGAGTAGGCGAATGATCCCGTATCGGCGACGATCGCCCCGTACATGGCCCGCGCCGCGGCGGGGGACGGGGTGAGAACGCCTCTTTTTTTCATTTCTTCGTAAACGGCGAACACAAGCTCGCCGGCCGCCGCCGCCGACGGGTCGATGAGACCCGGCGCGAACTGCTCGCCTCTCGCATGGTGGTCTATCATGAACGACGCGCGGCCCGCGATCCCCGGCATCTTTCCGAGCTGCGCCGGGCTGGGCACGTCCACGGTGCAGACCACGTCCCAGCCGTCGGGTCCGTCCGCCTCCATTCCCTCCGGGATGAGGAAGCGGAGCCGCTTCTGCGGCGGATCGGGGAAGAACACCGCCGATCTCACTCCCGCGGCGCGGGCAATGAGACAAAGGGCGACGCAGGAGCCCACGGCGTCCCCGTCGGGATTCGTGTGCCCTACCACGAGAAGCGAGGACGCGGACAGTATCCGTTCGCACACGTCCGCGGCGCAAAGCTTTGCGAAATCACTCATTTTCTCCGTCCTCCGCGGCCTCGGCGCCGTCTCCGGAGACGCCGATCTCCTTCAGGATCGAGGCGATCTCCGCCCCGTGGCGCACGCCGCCGTCCTCGATGAAGGAGAGTTCCGGCGTGATGCGCAGGTTCAGCCCCTCCGCCAGCCGCTTTCTGATATATCCGGCGGAGGACTTCAGTCCCCTGCCGATCTCTTTTTCGTCGCCGCCGATGGCGGAGTAGTAAATCTTCGCGTATTTCAGGTCGCCGGACACCTCCGCCGACGTGACCGTGATCATGGCGTCCGCCACCCGCGGGTCCTTCACGTCGCGCAGGATGAGGGACACTTCCTCCCTCACCGATTCGTTTATCCTGTTTTTTCTGTATCTTGCCATCAGAGTCCCTTTCAGAACGTATTTATCGATTTTTTCCGCGGGGATCCCGTCGCCCGCGAGAGAATATAATACACCTTGTACATTGTATCACAAAATCGCTTCCATTTCAAGAAAAACGGAGCGGAAAATCAATATGTTGACAACAGGCGGCGGCGGTGGTACAATATAGGCGTGGAAACGAACGCACTGACGGGGAGTGGAACAATGCGCGACGAAATAGAGAAGATGGGCAAAAAGGAGCTCCGTGAGCGGCTTCTGGCGGAGAAGGCCAGGAGCGCAAAAATGTCGGAGGAGATCAAAAACCTCCGTGAGCGCGCCGAAAAGGAAGACGAGGTCATAAGCGAAGCCGGAAGTCTCGCGGAAGCGGCGATGGCCCTCAGCGGTATCTTTTCCGCGGCGGACAAGGCCGCCGGACGGTACGTGGACAGCGTGGAGCGGCTCAACACCCGGGTCGAGGCGGCGTGCATCGCCCGGGACGAGTTGTCGAAGAAACAGGCGGAGCAGACCTTGACCGAGGCCCGCCGCAGGGCGGAGAAGTTGCTCAACGAGGCGGTGGAAAAGTCGAAAAAGATGCTCTCCGACGCGGCGAAAAAGAGCGAGGAACTGATCTCCGCGGCGAAAAAACGCGCGGACGACTACTACGACGAGACGAAACAAAAGACCGACGCCTACGTGAAGGCCAAGACAGACCTCCGCGATGCGATCTCCCGCTGAGACGGCGCGCTGCCGTGACTTTTTAAGTGAAAAACGTCCCTAGCGGTGTACTTCGTAAAGAAGTACACCGCAGCTGAATTCGCCGTATTCGGCGAGCTAAATCGGGCGCCGCCCGGCTAAATTTGCTTCGCAAGCTAAATTCGGCTTCGCCGAGCTTATAGGCGAATTTAATTTAGCTGAAGCCGTGGGCTTCAATTTAGCTATACGCCGACAGGCGTATAATTTAGCTGCCGCAAAGCGGCAATTTAGCAGATTATTTTCAAACATTTGAAATTCAAAAAAGGAATGGTGAAAACAAATGCCGGATAGTATTATGCTTGAGAAAGCAAAAGATTTTGCTGTCGAAATAATAAACATTTGTAACAATATTAAAGAAACAAAGCGAGAATCTGTTTTAACCAATCAGCTTATTCGGTCGGGTACATCTGTCGGAGCTAATATTCACGAGTCAAAATACGGTCACGGGACCGCTGATTTTATAGCAAAAATGCAGATTGCATTAAAAGAATGCTATGAATCTGAATACTGGCTGGAATTATTGAACAGAACGGGTTACTTGTCTGACGAACGGTATAACTCACTGAAAAATTTATGCGGGACAATACGTCGTATGCTGATCTCGTCTATAAACACAACTAAAACTAATGCAAACGAAATAAAGAATTCAAAACAATGAATACAACATATGTTGGCTTTAAAGGCAAGAATAACGCTTCTTGCATATTAGCAAAAGCGTTATCTAAAGAACCTATTTTACTTACGAATTCTTACAATGGTTTGAAACGCGACATTGATAGTTTATCCAGAGAATACGACCGTGTTTTAATGTTCGGAGTGGATAAAGCTTTAACAGATTCGATACGCATTGAAAAATCAGCCGAAAGGTATGGTTTGCGTCTTTACACGGTTATTGATTATAACGACATTATTAACTCAGTGAATAAATACAACATCAAATCCCGATTAGCAGATAACCCTACACGGTATTTATGCAATGACGCATATTGGCAATTGCTTAATAAGTTTTCAGGTCGGGCTTTGCTTATTCACATTCCGACTGTTAAGTATTTTGGCGACGATTTGCTGTGCAGATTGCAAAAAGCGTTTTCCTGCCTGTGAAAGAGAATAACCCACTATGACACTTCCTCTAATTGAAAGATGTCAAAGTGGGTTAGTTTCTTCTTTACGTAGCCTCTCCCTCCGGGGCGTTTTTTTCGTTTTTTCTCAAAAAGGTGAGACAAAGGCGCAGGTTTTCCGACTAATAAGTGAAGGGGCGAAAAAGCCCCTGCGGAAGGGAGAGCGACAAGTGGACAACGGTGCTGAAAGCTACCGCCGTTTCCTTGACGGTGACGACAGCGGTCTCGGCGAGATAGTCGGGGAGTACAAGGACGGGCTGATACTGTTTCTTAACGGCTTCGTCGGCAATATTTACGTCGCCGAGGAGCTGGCGGAGGACGCGTTTTTCCGGCTGATGATAAAAAAGCCCCGTTTCTCGGGAAAAAGCTCGTTCAAATCGTTCCTGTACGGCATCGGGCGCCACGTGGCGCTGGATCACCTGAGACGGGGACCGGGGGACGTCCCCCTCGAGGAGGCGGAGAACTGCCTCGCGGACGAGGAGGACCTGGAGAAGTCCTATATAATGGAGGAGAGGAAGGGTACCGTCCTCAACGCCATGAAAAAACTCCGGCCGGAGTACAGACAGGTCCTGTGGCTCGTCTATTTCGAGGATCTTTCGAACGGCGAGACGTCCGCCGTCATGAAAAAGAGCCCCCGTCAGATACGCAATCTCCTTTACCGCGCGAAACAATCTTTGAAAGTCGAACTTGAAAAGGAGGGATTCACTTATGAAGAGTTCTGAAGAAATGATGAACAGTCTTCTGGAGAGAAGAAGGGTCTATAACGAAAACAAAGGTGTGACCGGGAAACGGG
>JAFWWR010000060.1 GCA_017518025.1 Clostridia bacterium | reverse complement strand
TTTGGTGAAAAACGGTCTCATACGCTGTCATCCTCACATTATTCTTTCAGTAAAATCTTACATTTCACGGAAAGATTTGTCAAGACCCGCGGTAATGCGAAAGACGCGGAACGGCGCGGAAAAAACTCTTGACAAACAGCGTGGGTGTGTGGTATAAATTAAAGTGGAAAATAGTCCGGACGGGACACGAGGGACAACGTTCCGGGCGCAAATATTTTTTTGAGGTGCAAAATGAAAAAGATTATTGCTGTTGCAATCGCGGCGGTCATGACCGTCGCCCTGTTTGCGATCACGGTCGGCGCGGAGTCGCTGTCGCCGAACGGCGGATGGGACCCTTCCGTCGTAGTGAACGTTAAGAAGGCGAATCCCGCCAACGTCGTCAAAGACGGTAAGATCAGCTCGAACGAGTATGAGAAGTTTGAGGTCGACCTCACCGAGGATAACAGCCCGCTGCAGATCACTTACATTACCGGCGATGACATGACGTGCGGATTCGACATGCTCAAGACCATGGAGTACTACTTCTCCTGGGACGAGACCCACGGGATCAACATAGCCATCAGGAACAAGCCCGCCGTTATCCAGCAGCTCCTCGACATCAAGGAAGGCGATAAGCCCGAGGACGACTTCTGCAGAAACGTTGCATGGGGTATCAGCGCCAAGACCGAAAACGATACCGTTCTCTACTTTGCTCTCGGCAAGAGGACCGACAACGGTAAATACCTTGAAGGTCATTACGGATCCGATCAGCTCGGCGTAAACCACAACTATAACCCCACCGAAGGCACGGATTATATCATCAATTATGATTACGGCACCGGCTACTGCACGATCGAGTGGTCCATACCGCTTTCAAACTTCCTGACAGGCGGCGGAGAGGGCTCCAAACTTGAGTTCTCTCTCTGGGCTGACGCCGGAACTTCCACCGTTGAGGGCGATTTCTCCGGCGAATCCGGAGGAATCTACGGCGTAGTTCTCGGCGACTTCGGCTTCATGGTCAACATGAAGTCGATGATCAATCAGGTCACCTATCTGCTTACCGGTGAGGAACTCGCGGGCACTCCCGATCCCGTTCCCGTCCCGACCCCCGGTCCGGATCCCACTCCGGGTCCCATCGTGAATCCCGATCCCGACAAGTACGAGATCAAGAAGGATGAAAACGGCAACGATATCGTCGTTGACAAGGAAACCGGCGAGAAAGTCGACGTTACCCCCGCCAAGACCGGCGACCCCATGATCATCATGGCGGCTGTCGCGGCTGTTTCCGCTGCGGGCGCGTTCATAGTCCGCAAGAAGAGACACTGAGTTTCACACAGCTTAATATGAACCGGACCGTCCCCTCGGCGGTCCGGTTTTCTCTTGAGAGCGGTTTTGTGACATCTGCACAAAAAGCGCGCTTGTTTTTTGACGGGGGAACGCGCCGTTTCGTTGTTTTCCCATATTGAAAATATTATTTAATTAGTATATAATTGTATGGAGAGTCACCTCGCAAGCGAGGCGTTCTTTGAGAAAACTAAAGTTTACATACAAGGAGTTTCAAATGGCAGACTATACCGCTGAAAAAATCAGAAATATCGCTTTCCTGGGTCACGGCGGCTCGGGTAAGACCTCCCTCGCGGAGGCGATGCTGTATCTCTCCAAGGGCAGCGACAGATTCGGCAAGGTCACCGACGGCAACACCGTCTGCGACTACGACCCCGAGGAGATCAAGAGAGGGTTCTCTCTCACGCTCGCCGTCGCTCCCGTCGAATGGGAAAAAGTAAAGATCAATATCATCGACACTCCCGGATACCTCGACTTCGCCGGAGAGGCGATCGAGGCGGTCCGCGTCGCGGACGCGTCCGTTATCGTCGTCGACGGTAAGGCTGGTCTCGAA
>JAFWWR010000059.1 GCA_017518025.1 Clostridia bacterium | reverse complement strand
GCGATCCCCTTCGGCGTGACACATGAGGGTCTGCCTCTTTTCGGGACCATCGTCGCCGCCGTGATAGGCAATATGATTCCCGTTCCGTTCATCATTCTCTTTATCCGTCCCGTTTTCGAGTGGATGAAGAAAAAGAGCCGCTTCTACCGAAGGATCGCGGAGAAGATGGAGGCCAAGGCGGAGCGCAACGCGGAAAAGATCAAGAAATACGAGCTTTTCGGACTGCTTCTCCTGGTGGCGATACCGCTTCCCGGCACGGGAGCATGGACCGGCGCCCTTGTGGCGGCGCTTTTCGACATTCGCCTCAAACACGCCGTTCCGGTGATATTTATAGGCGTGGTGATAGCCGCGGCGGCCGTGTCGCTCATCACCTTCGGAGCCAGAGCGCTTTTCGGCATCTGACTTTTTACCCCCCGAATAATAAACCCTGAAAGGATTCAAAATATGAACGCAGAAACACTCAGGAAAACCATTCTCGACGGAGGTATCGACGGCAAGCTTTCGGGTCTGCTGGCGGTCTCCGACCCCGCGGCGGAGAGGCCGCGCTACGCCGCCGCCGTCGACTCATACGCGGCCCTTTACGGAGAAGGCGACCTTCATCTGTTCTCCGTGGGCGGCAGGAGCGAGATCTCCGGCAACCACACGGACCACAACCACGGACGCGTCATCGCCGCGTCGGTCAATCTCGACATCCTCGCCGTGGCGGCGACTTCCTCCGACGGCGTTATAAAGATAAAAAGCGAAGGGTTCCCGGAGGACGTCGTCCCCGCGGAAGCGTCAGAATTTCCGGATCCCGAGAAATTTTTCACCTCCGGCGCCATCATCGCCGGAATGAGGCGCGCTTTCGAGAATGCCGGCTACAAAACCGGCGGCTTTACCGCCTACACCACTTCCAACGTGCTGAAGGGCTCCGGCATCTCCTCCTCCGCCGCCTTCGAGGTTATGGTGGGCAATATCTTAAACCACCTTTTCAACGGCGGAAAAGTCTCCGCCGTGGAAATCGCGAAGATGGCGCAGTGGGCGGAGAACGTGTACTTCGGCAAGCCCTGCGGCCTCATGGACCAGACCGCCTGCGCGGTGGGCGGGTTCATCACCATTGATTTCCTCGATCCCGCCGATCCCGTCATAGAGGCGCTGGACTTCGACCTGACGAAGCAGGGTTACGTCCTTTGCGTCGTCAACACCGGCGGCAATCACGCCGATCTCAACGCGGACTACGCCTCCGTTCCCGGCGAGATGAAGGCAGTCGCCCGCGAGATGGGCAGGGAGGTCCTGCGCGGACTCACCTACGACGACGTCGTGCGGGAGATCCCGCGCCTCAGAGAGACCCTCGGCGACCGCGCCGTTATGCGCGCGCTCCACTTCATCGAGGAGAACGACAGAGTGGCGGAGCAGGTCTGCGCCATAAAACGCGGCGACCTTGACGGCTTCCTCAAAGGCGTCAACGCCAGCGGGAACTCCAGCTTCAAGTATCTGCAGAACGTGTATACGTCACAGAACGTGTCGGAGCAGGGGCTGTCGCTCGCCCTCTGCCTGACGGATCACTTCCTCAAGGGGAAGAGATCGGCGCACCGGGTCCACGGCGGCGGCTTCGCCGGTACGATCCAGGCGTTCATCCCCGCGTCCGACTCGAAAGAGTACAAAAAACTCATGGATTTCGTGTTCGGAGACGGCGCGTGCCATATCCTGTCCGTCCGTCCCGCCGGAGCCGTGAAGCTCGTCTGACAGATGGCGGACGTTACCGTTATCGCGGTGGGCGGCCTCCGCGAGGATTACTTCCGCCGCGCCGCGGACGAGTATAAAAAACGGCTTTCATCCTCCTTCAACGTCCGCGAGACGGAGATAAAGGAGGAAAAACTGCCCGCCTCCCCCTCGGAGGCGGAGATAAAGGGCGCTCTCGCGAAGGAAGGCGAGCGCATCCTCGCCGCAGTGCCGAAGAGGGCGTTCGCCGTCGCGCTTTGCGTGGAGGGCGACGGGCTGAGCTCGGAGGAGCTATCCGCCCGTCTCTCCCGTGAGATGACCGGCGGCGTTTCCTCATTCTGCTTTATCGTGGGCTCGTCCCACGGCCTCTCCGACGAGGTGAAAAAAGCGTGCGCCGCCCGCATTTCCATGTCGCGGATGACTTTTCCGCACCAGCTTGCCCGGGTGATGCTATTCGAGGCGCTGTACCGCGCCGCGGAGATCATGAAGGGGACCGGATACCACAAATAAAACCGAAGAGGAGGGACTGATGAAGATGAAAAACGGGAAAACGCGTTTCATGAAGCTCGTTTTGCCGGCGGTGTGCTTTTTTGTGATCTCCGCTCTCGCCGTCGGGTCTCTTCTCTTTATCGGAAGGCCGAAAAACGGCGGAGGAAACGGCGGAACGACTCCTATCGTCGACCCGGACGATCCCGGCGGGAAGGACGACCCGGATCGCCCGGAGAGGGAGAAGCGCGAGCCCACCATCACCGAGGACGACGCCCGTGCCGAGGTGAAAAAAGATGCGAAAAAGAGCGTCGTCGGCATACTTGACACGAAACAGATCCCGAAGGACGGGGTCTCGATCCCCTTCGCCGGCGCTCTCTCGAGCGACGGCTACGGCACGACGAATCTGCCCTACGATCCTTCTTATATGAAGATCGGCGTCATGACGCCGAATTTCGACGTGCCGTCGGAATTTACGCTGAGAAAAAAGACGGTGACGAAAACCTCTGTCGTACAGAACGAAATGTACGGCGAGTTCGAGACCGAGGAGACCGAAGAGGAAGCGGACCGCCCCGCCGTGGAGCTCTACATGGGCTACTTTATCGTCGACGACGGCGAGACCCTGTCGATCTACTCCAGAGCCGGGGACTTCCTCACCCATTTTGACGACACGGACTACATCCCGGCTTACGAGCGCGACCGGGACGGCAATCCCCTGTTCTACAGGAACGGATACCGTCAGAGCGGAATGTTCGACCGGGAAGGGCTCGAGATAAAGGAATACACGAAAAAAGAGCTTGAGGAACTGGAAAAGGACGAGAAAAACGCCCCGAAGACCGAACTCGACAACAAAAACCTCGGCAAGCGTGTGAAGCTCACAAGAGAGCCGGAGGACTGGGAAAAGACCTACTTTATCGAGGGAAAGATCCTGGAAGAGGGCGAGGGCAACCCCGTCATGGAGGATGCCAGAACCTACTACACCCTTTCCCCTTACGGTACCGGCTTCGCCTATTCCGCGTTCAACGACCTGACCGACGGCCGCGGCCTCCGTTTCGACTATCCCGCCTACTACGGGATCTCCGACAACGGACTGACCCTCGCCGTGAAGATGCGCGATCTCTACACCCAGCCGAAGGACAAGCCCCTGGAGATGAAGCACGATCCTCTGTGGGCGTACACCTCCGGCGGATTCGAGACCACGGAATACGATTTCAAACGCGCCTACAACTTCAGCGAAGGACTCGGCTGCGTGGTGACGGAGCCGTATTACAAGGACGGCGGCCTCTTTTTCGTGGACGGCTCGGGACGGAGACTGTTCACGACCAAAGATCAGTACACCAACAACACCGACCGCATCGTCATCACCACGCTGATGCCTCCCGTGGACACGGGAGAGGCGAGCATCGGCTCCTTCTACTACGACCACGGCCTCGTGCGGGTCCGCCGGGAATCCATCGACGGAACGAACTACATCTTCGATCACGTGATCCGCTACCTCGACACCGAGGACATTCTGATCGACCGGTCGGGAAATGAGTTCCCGATCCCGGAGGGATACGAGCTCGTGGCCTACTCCGACGGGGTGATCCTGCTGAAGCGCCACGGCAAATACGGATATATGGACTACACCGGCAAGTGGATTGCCGAGCCGGTCTACAGCGAAGGGAAGCCCTTTTCCGAGGGGCTCGGCGTGCTGACCACCGCCGACGGCAGATGCGGAGTCATCGACGCCTCCGGCAACGTGGTCGTCCCGTTCGAGTATTCGTCGGTCTCGTCCTGCTCCGACGGAGTCATGGCGGCGTATCACCCGGATAAAGGATGGCAGATCCTCCGCAAAATGGCGCCCGTATGACCTGCGAACCGAAAAAAGAGATCCCGGTGGGGCTCGCCCCCATGGCGGGATTTACGGATATGATATTCCGCCTTATGTGCGCCGAGGGCGGAGCCGACTTCTGCGTTACCGAGATGGTCTCCGCGGCGGCGCTCTGCTACCGGGACGGAAAAACTCCCGCGCTGGCCGAAAGGCGGCGGGGAGAGGCGCCCTGCGCCGTTCAGATCTTCGGCCACGACCCGGCGCAAATGGCAGAGGCGGCGGAGATCGTGCTTGATGAGATATGCCCCTCCGACGGAGTGGGCACGCCTCCCGCCGCCATCGAGATAAACATGGGCTGTCCCGTGAAGAAGATTGTCAAGGGCGGCGACGGCAGCGCCCTGATGCGCGAGCCCGTCCTCGCCTCGAAGATCGTGCGCGCCGTCTCGGACGCGACGGCGGCGCGCGGCGTGCCTCTGTGGGTCAAGATCCGCGCCGGATGGGACAAAAACTCCGTCAACGCGCCGGAATTCGCGGCGGCGCTGGCCGACGCGGGAGCCACGCGGATCACCGTCCACGGCAGGACCAGGGATCAGATGTACGCCCCATCCTCGGACAACGGCGTGATCCGCCGGGTGAGAGAAGCGCTCGACCCGTCCGTGGAGGTCTTCGGCAACGGTGACGTGACCTCCGGCGAGGACGCCGCGAGGATGATAAAGGAGACCGGGTGCGACGGCGTGCTCGTGGGCCGCGCCGCTCTCGGCGACCCGTGGATATTCGGGGAGATCAAGGATTTCCTCAGCGGCGGCGACTGCGAAGTGCGCCGCCCGACGAAGGAGGACCGGATCGGCGCAGCCCTGCGCCTGCTTCATGAACTTTGCGAAGAAAAGGGAGAGGGCGTCGGCGTCCGGGAGTCCCGGGCCCGGGTCGGCCACCTGATCCGCGGGATCAGGGGCTCCGCCGCGGCGAGATGGGCTGTGAACCGCGCCGTCACGGAAGAGGAATTTGAGAAAATACTTACGGATTTACTTGACCAGACCGGAAAGGGGAGGGAAGAATGAAAAGGACCGGATCGATACTTGCGCTGCGCGTACTCGCGGCGGCGCTGGCGGCCATCCTGACCGTCGCATCTCTTTCCTCGTGCTCCGACGGAAAGAAAAAGGTAAAAGAAACGGAAACCGCCCCGGTGACGGAGACGGAAACCGAGACCGAAACAGAGACCGAACCGGTCACCGAAACGGAACCCGTTACCGAGCCGCCGGAAACTGAACCTCCGGAGACGGAACCTGCATGGACGGAGCCCGTTTGGACGGAACCCGCGTGGACCGAGCCCCCGCAGACGGAGCCCGTCCGGACGGAACCGCCCGCCCCTCCGCAGACGGAGCCGCCGGCTCCGCCGGCGACCGAGCCCCCGGCGCCTCCCGCGCCGGAAGAAAAGGGCGAGGTTATCGGCTACAGCAGCAAGGGATTCCCCATCGAGGTCCGCGGCGGGATCACGTACGTCGGCGGCCTGATGGTGGCGAACAAGACCTATTCGCTCCCCTCCTCCTACGATCCCGGCGGGATGACCCCGGAGACCTACTCGGCGTTCGTCAGGATGCAGAGCGCGGCGGCGGCTGAGGGACTGTCCCTCTACTCCGTGTCGGACTACCGCTCCTACGCCCTGCAGAGCTGGCTGTATCAGACTTACGTGGACCGCGACGGGAAAGAGCTCGCCGACACGTACAGCGCGCGGCCGGGCCACAGCGAGCACCAGACCGGCCTCGCCATCGACATCAATTCCACGTACACATCCTTCGCGGACACCCCGGAGGGGCAGTGGCTCGCAGCCCATTGCTGGGAGTACGGCTTCATCATCCGTTATCCCGCCGGAAAAGAGAGCGTGACGGGATTCATGTACGAGCCGTGGCACGTGAGATACGTCGGGACGTGGCTGTCCATCCCGCTCCGGGACAGCGGCCAGTGCCTGGAGGAGTACTT
>JAFWWR010000004.1 GCA_017518025.1 Clostridia bacterium | reverse complement strand
CGTTTTTGTTGCCGGGGAGACCTGACGCCCTCCCTTTTTTCTCCCGATTTGTCATCCGGTAACATGGGGCGCTCATTCGCTCATATAGTCTTCGATCCCGCAGAAAATCGCGTCCTGCTCAAGGGGAGAGAGTCCGTCCATCGAGCCGTCGAACAAAGCTTCTGTGTTGTAGCTGTAGAAATACTCGGGATCGTCCGAATAGCGATAGGGCGGGTTGTCGACGGAAAGGATCAGGTTTTCAACCTCCTGCCGCGTCATCCCGAATGCGTCGACGATCGATTTGAAACTTATCTGCGGAGTTATCCGGTCCGTACCGAACTGTTCGACCCACCTGTCAAGGTCATTGTATCTGCAGTAAGATTTGAGCCAAGCGAACCCCCCTCGTCTTTCTTCGGTTTTCTTGAGTTCTTCTGTGTTCCTGTAAAATGCATCTACTGCCTCATCGTTGCCGGAATACAACAAGTCAAGGTTCAAGACTTGGGAGTAATAAGTAATGGTATTGAGGTAAACGTATTCAAGATCTTCTCTCGGAATGTCGAAGTACTTGATGAATCCGTATACGCTTGCTTCCGGGTGGTGGCAGTCGTCGGTAAAAAGGATGTATTCACAATTTCGATTCCATTCCCAGAACGCTTCCTCGCCGACCAGCTCGACCATTTCTGGGGACCACGAGTGGTACGACGTGGCGTGAACGGTACAAAACGGTCCGCTCCCTCCTATCGCCCTGCCCGTATTATTTTCTCCGGGCGGCGCCGGCTCCGGTTCATCGGTCGACAGAGTGGTGCCGACAACTGCGGCCTGCGGATCTGTCGGTCTCCGGGTCAGGTTCGGAATGACTGCGATCGCCGCGATCACCGTCGCAAAACAAGCAGCCGCGATCAGAATACGCAGCGCAGTCTTCTTTGGCGCAAGCGTTGCTTTACGCGCCTCGTTTGTGTCTGACTCTGCTTTCAGATACACGTTCCGGAGCATACGTTCCTTTGCGTCTTCGTTGGGTTCGATCCTGTCGAGCGATCTTTTGATCCTGTTTCTTTCATCCATTCCGCATACCTCCCTCAAGGATTCCTCTCAGTTTCTTCCGCGCGTCCCTCAGACGGTTTCTGACCGTTGACGGCGGGATCGAGAGAAGCGACGCGATCTCATCTGTCGGATATCCTTCGTAGTAGTAGAGCCACACCGCGTCCTTCAACTTCGGAGAAAGCGACAGTACCGCCTCTGTCACCTCGTCAAAGGACTCGCGCTCCGGAGCGGCGAGCCGGGAGACGGCTTCGTCGTCCATGGACGCGACCCGCCTTCCGTGCGCTTTCAATCTGTCTTTGCACAAGTTTGCGGCGACGACGGTGAGCCACTTTCTCTCGTGTGTCTCGTCTTCAAATACGAACGAACCGGTCAGCGCTTTGACAAACACGTCTTCGGCGCAATCCTCCGCGTCCGCGTTCTCTCTCATGTAGGTGAAGCAGAGCCGGTAAACATATTTCCAGTGTCTTTCGTAAAAAGCATCGAACCCGGTGCCGTTCCGATCGGTTGTCTCGTTCACCATGCTTCACCTCCTTCTGTCCTTTATAACGATCGAGATTGCGAAAAAGTCGGGTCACCCCGTTTTTTTGTTCAAAAAAACGGCCGCTGTAAAATAAATATACCCCGTTTGGGCGCCAAAGTCAACAAAACGCCGGAAAACCACCTTACGTTGTTGAAAAAAACGCCCGTTTCTGCTACAATCAATATAAAAGAAACCGGGGAGGCGGCGTGATGGAAACAAATGAGAAAATCGTTAAACTGAGCGAGATGATCGGCTCGTCGGAGAAGATCGTTTTCTTCGGCGGGGCGGGGGTGTCCACGGAAAGCGGGATACCGGATTTCCGAAGCAAGGACGGACTTTACAACCGCCACGACGTCAATTTCGAGGGGTACGCGCCGGAATACCTGCTGAGCCGCGACTGCCTCGAGAGGGAGCCGGAGGTCTTTTTCGAGTACTACCGGCAGAAGCTGGACGGACGGGGATGCAGACCAAACAAGGCCCATCTTTATCTTGCGGAGCTCGAAAAAGAAGGTAAACTGCGCGCCGTGGTGACCCAGAACATCGACGGCCTCCATCAGAAGGCGGGGAGCCGCAACGTTTTCGAGATCCACGGCTCCACGGAGCGCAACTACTGTTCCCGCTGCGGCAGGCGCTATCCCCCGGATGCCATTTTCGACTCGAAGGAGCGGGTTCCGCGGTGCTCCTGCGGCGGCGTTATCCGTCCGGAGGTGACGCTTTACGGCGAATCGCTGGACCCGGACGCCGTACAGGGCGCCGTCCGCGCCATCTCGGGGGCGGATCTGCTCATCATCGGCGGCACGTCGCTGACGGTCTATCCCGCCGCGTCGTATATCGGGTATTTCCGCGGCTCGCACATCGCGGTGATCAACCGCGACCCGATCCCCCTGGGGCTCGATCCCGGGCGGGACGTGGAAATAAACGAGTCCATCGGGGAGACGTTCGCGTCGGTCCGGGAACTGTTGCAAACCTGACCGGAATATGGTATCATATTTCCGAAAAGAATAACAGAATTTCGAGGTGAATCAATTGGCGCTTGATCTTAACAACAGACTTGTGGTCGGCATCTCCTCTAGGGCTCTCTTCGACCTGGAGGAGGAGAACGACATTTTCGAAAACCAGGGCCTCGACGCCTACCGGAAGTACCAGATCTCCCACGAGGACGAGATCCTGCGGCCCGGCACCGCTTTCCCGCTGGTAAAGGCGCTCCATAAGCTGAATACCGGCGACGAGCGGCTGACCGAGGTCATCGTCATGTCGAAAAACAGCGCGGACACCAGTCTCAGGATATTCAATTCCATAGAGAAATACGGTCTCGACATCAGCCGGGCGGCTCTTGTCAGCGGAGCGTCCATCGCCCCGTACCTCGGATCGTTCAGGACGGATCTGTTCCTGTCCGCCGACGAGTCCGACGTGCAGGAGGCGATCAACGCCGGCTTCGCCGCGGGCATCATCTGTTCCGGCGGCGAGCTGCCGATAGATCCGGATAAAGAGATCGACCAGATCCGTATCGCCTTTGACGGAGACGCGGTGATCTTCTCCGAGGAAGCGGAGGAGATATACAAGAAACAGGGTCTCGCCGCCTTCGGCGAGCACGAGAAGCAGAACGCCCAGAATCCGCTTCCCGAGGGGCCTTTCGCCAAACTGCTGAAGACAATTTCCCACGTGCAGAAGCAGTTCGGCGAGGACGATATGCCCATCAGGACGGCGCTTGTCACCGCCCGCAACGCCCCGGCGCACGAGCGGGTCATCCGCACGCTCCGCGCATGGGACGTGCGTATCGACGAGGCGTTCTTCCTCGGCGGGATACCGAAGAGCGAGGTGCTGAAGTCCTTCGGCGCCAACATTTTCTTCGACGATCAGTCGGTGCACACCGACCCCGCGTCGAAACTCGTTCCGTCGGCCCGCGTCCCATATAAAAAGGGAAGCCGTCTCGCCGGCACGGAGGCGAAAAAGTGAAAAGAAAAGTATATTCCGACGTCCCGTCGTTCCTCGCCGACAACGCGGCGACGGGCGCCGATCTGCCGTTTTCGGCGGATATTTCCGTCCTCGGCGAGTCGCTCTCCGTGGGGACGAAGACCGCTCCAAACAGACTGGCGTGTCAGGCCATGGAGGGATGCGACGGCGACGCGGACGGACGGCCCGGGGAACTGACCGGACGGCGGTACCGCAGATTCGCCGCCGGCGGCGCGGGGATAATATGGTTCGAGGCCACCGCGGTCATGCGGGAGGGCAGGGCGAATCCACGCCAGCTTTACATAACGGAAGAGAATCTCGACTCGTTCAAGAAACAGGTCGAGGAGATAAAGGAAACCGCGCTGCGGGAGCGCGGACACGAGCCCCTTGTCATCATGCAGGCGACCCACTCCGGCAGATACTCGAAGCCGGACGGGACCCCCGCGCCCATCATCGTAAAACACGATCCGCTTCTCGAAAAAGACACGCCCGTCGACGACGGGCGGATCGCCTCGGACGAATATCTCGACCGGGTGGGCGAGGCGCTGGTGAACGGCGCGGTCCTCGCAGAGAGGGCGGGCTTCGACGGAGTCGATATCAAAAGCTGCCACCGCTATCTGCTGTCCGAGCTGCTGTCCGCGAACGACAGGCCCGGAAGATACGGCGGATCCTTCGAAAACCGCACGCGCCTGCTCCGCGAGAGCGTCAAAGGCGCCTTCGCCGCGACCGGGACCGGGTTCATCGTCACCTCCCGCCTCAACGTGTGCGACGGCGTGCCGTACCCCTCGGGATTCGGCGTGACCGAGGACGGATCGTTCGATCCGGCGGAGCCCTCGCTTCTGGTGAAGGAGCTCGCCGGCCTCGGCGTGAAACTGCTCGATATAACCATGGGAAATCCGTACTTCAACCCACACGTGAACCGCCCCTTCGCTCTCGGCCCCTACGAGCCGGAGGAGCACCCGCTCCTCGGCGTAAAAAGGGTCCTCGACGGCACCTCGCAGATCAAAAAAGCCGCGCCGGGCACGGCGCTGATCTGCTCCGCGATCTCATATCTCGGAGTCGCGGCGCCGGGCGTCGTGTCCGCGTATATCCGCGACGGCGGATTCGACGTCGCGGGGTTCGGCAGGGAGGCCATCGCGTACCCCGATTTTGCGAAGGATATACTTGACTCCGGCGAGATGGACGTGAGGAAGATATGCCTCTGTTGCTCCAAATGCACGGAGATAATGAGGAAACCCGGCGGCACGCCGGGATGCGCCGTCCGGGACCGGGAGGTCTATCTTCCGGTCTACAGGGAACTGTGCGGCAGGGAATAAGGAGAACGATATGAAAATTGCGCTTGTTACAGGCGTCGCCGGCGGCATCGGTTCCGCCACGGCGGGCCTTCTTCTCGACAACGGAATGACCGTCCTGGGGATGGACGTGGCGGAGAACGCCCCCGCCTCTCTCGTCGGACGGGAAAACTTCACCTATTTCAGGGGCGACCTCGCCTCCACGGCGGACAGAGAGTCCTTCGTCGCCCTCGCCGTCCGAAAATACGGCAGGATCGACGTGCTCGTCAACGTGGCGGGCGTGGCCCCGAAGGTGCGGCGCGACCTGCTGGAGATGACGGAGGAGAGCTACGATTTCGTCACGGGCGTCAACACAAAGGGCACCCTTTTCCTGACTCAGGCGGTCGCCCGGGAGATGATAAAGAACGAAGGCGACTGCCGCGGCTATATCGTCAACATTTCGTCCATGTCCGGCTATACCAGCAGCACCAACCGGGGCGAATACTGCGTCAGCAAGGCGGGGGTCACCATGATAACGACCCTCTTCGCCGACCGGCTGGCCGAGTACGGCATCGCCGTCAACGAGATAAGACCGGGCATCATCAGGACCGGCATGACGGAGAAGGTCAAAGAGAAATACGACCGCCTCATCGACGGCGGTCTGCTGCCCGTAAAGAGATGGGGCGAGCCGGAGGACGTTGCGCGTGCGGTGCTGACCCTGTGCGACGGCTCTCTGCCGTACGTCACCGGTCAGTCCGTGGACGTGGACGGCGGCTTCCACATAAGGAGACTGTAAGATGAGGATATTTTCCCACTCGGCTCTCGTCGTCGGTACCGGCGCGGCGGGGTACGCCTGCGCCTGCCGGCTGAAGGAGGCGGGGGTCGACGTTGCCGTCGTTACCGAAGGGGTGCTCTGCGGCACCTCCCGGAACACCGGCAGCGACAAGCAGACGTACTATAAGCTCTCCCTCGCCGGAGACGAGCCCGACAGCGTTCTTCTCATGGCGGAGGATCTGTTCCGCGGCGGTTCCGTGGACGGAGATAACGCCCTCTGCGAGGCGGCGCTCTCCGTCCGCTGCTTCATGGATCTCTGCGAGCTCGGCGTGAGATTTCCTTCGGACAGATACGGCAGATTCGTCGGCTACAAGACCGACCACGATCCCCGGGCGAGAGCCACCAGCGCCGGCCCGCTCACGTCGAAGATGATGACCGAGGCGCTGGAAAGACGGGCACACGAGCTGCGCGTCCCCGTTTACGACGGCTGTCTCGCCGTCGAGGTGTTAAAAAACGAAAAAGGCGTCGCGGGGCTCCTTTGTATCGAGAAAAAATCGGGCGAGCTCATCGCCTTCCGCTCCCCGGACGTGGTGCTCGCCACCGGCGGCCCCGCCGGGATCTACGCCGACAGCGTCTACCCGGAGTGCCACACCGGGACCGGGTCGCTGGCGCTTCTCGCCGGGGCTGCGGCGCAGAATATGACGGAATGGCAGTACGGACTGGCGTCCGTATCCCCCCGTTGGAACGTGTCCGGGACCTATATGCAGGTCCTGCCGCGTTTCGTCTCCGTGGACGGAGACGGTACGGAAAGGGAATTCCTGCTCGACTTCTTCCGCGATCCGTATCGCGCCATGTCCTGCGTTTTTCTCAAGGGGTACCAGTGGCCCTTTGACAGCGCAAAGGTCATGGACGGCTCGTCGGTGATAGACCTGCTGGTCTACCGCGAACGCGTGATGCTCGGCAGGCGCGTTTACCTTGACTACATGAAAAATCCCTTCGGTATCGAAGAGATCGATTTCGGAAAGCTCGATCCCGAGGCGGGTGAATACCTCGCCCGGGCGGGAGCCGACTTCGGCACGCCCGTCGCGCGGCTCGAAAAGATGAATATGCCCGCCGTGGAGCTGTACCGCTCCTTCGGCGTGGATATAGAGAAAGAAAAACTTGAAATATCGCTCTCCGCTCAGCACATGAACGGCGGGATCTCCGTCGATATGTGGTGGCGGACCCGGGTCCCCGGCCTTTTCGCCGCCGGCGAGTGCGCCGGGACCCACGGCGTGTCGCGGCCCGGCGGCTCCGCGCTGAACGCGGGGCAGACGGGCGCCCTCCGGGCGGCGCAGTATATCGCCGCTCACGGCAGGGAACAGATGTGTCCGGACGACTTTGAAGCCCTTGCTACAGAAGCGGAGATAAGACACTCCGAGGCGCTCGCCTCCCTCCTCGGCAACTCTGACAACGCCGACGATCTCATCGGCGCGGCGCGCCGGAGGATGAGCGACGGAGCCGGAGCGATCCGCGACTCCGTAAAAATGAGAGAGACGCTCCGGGAAACGGAAGACGCCATCTCGGCGATCCGGTCCGGGCTGCGGATCGGTTCCCGCGACCGGCTTTATCTGTACTATAAGCTCTTCGACGCTCTCATGACCTCACGGGCGGTGCTCACCGCCATGATCGATTTCTCCGGAACGGTCGGCTCCTCCCGCGGATCGGCGCTCTATCGGAGCGACGAGGGCGCTCTGCGATGCGGACTCCCCGAGACGTTCCGCTTTGTCCCCGGAAACGGAGAGGCAAACGGAAAAGTGCAGGAGATCCGGTGGGACGGCGAGAAGTTTTCCGCCGTCTGGAGACCGGTGAGACCTATTCCGGAGGACGACACGTTCTTCGAAAACGTCTGGCGCGGATTCCGTGAGAACGGAAATGTATATTAGACAAACGTAGATTTTTTGCGACCCCCGCCGGCGTTGAAGAAACGACCGGCAACCGATCAGCGTCACAATACGTCATCCGGATATTTCTGCAAATGGCGAAAACGGTTTTTGCTCCGTTTCCGGATGTGCGTTCCCGGAAAAAACAGAGAATAATCCGCCTGAAAAGGAGAT
>JAFWWR010000058.1 GCA_017518025.1 Clostridia bacterium | reverse complement strand
CCGGGATCTTTCACGCATATTTTATCATATACCGGACGGCGGTGTCAACGCGGCGATCTGCTTTCGGGCGCAAAAAAGAGCCGTCCGGCGGA
This sequence comes from Clostridia bacterium, assembly GCA_017518025.1. Classification (GTDB taxonomy): domain Bacteria; phylum Bacillota; class Clostridia; order Oscillospirales; family CAG-272; genus RUG11130. Next base: position 1,985 of record JAFWWR010000058.1, on the reverse strand, counting down.
CGGCCCTTTTTCAATAATCGTCAGTTTTTCTTTTTCTTCGCGACCTTGATCACGACGATCACGATCACTATCACCACCGCGATGATGGCGATCCAGATGAAGATGCAGAGGCCCAGCGGGCGCGGGCAGAAGTGGCAGATCGGGCACTTGTCCTCTGCCTTTTCGCCGTCCTTGACCGGCTCTGTATCCACAGGCGCGATGTCCTTCGCCGTGTCGTCACCGCCGCCGAATTCGTCGGTCTTGAATGTGATGACCTCGGAATAATCGGAGTAAATATCGTCAAGCCCCGTCTGATTACAGACGTATCTGCAGCGGAGCTCGATCTCCGTATCCTTGTCGATGGTCGGGTGCTCGTCGCTTACCAGGGTGATCAGCGGGCATCCCATCTCTCCCGCCTTGACGGTCGACTCGGCGTTCTGCATCTGGATCCACTCGGAGTCGCCCTTGACGCGGGCTTCCGTTTCGATGTAGATGCGGCCGCCGGCAGCCGTCAGCTTCGTGGCGTTCTCGGCGAGCTCGTCCGGCACCGTAAGGGTGTACGCCACGACCGGGCATCCGTTGAAATCCTCGTCCGTCATGCGGAGATCCGTGATCTCCGGCGCTTTCAGGTCATCCTCCGTCAGAGGCTCGAGCGTCTCGGCGTCCTTGCCGACGCTCGCCACGTTCGACCAGTCGGAGTAATAGTATTTGTCTATGACCTCGTCGTCTTCATTTCTTACGGTAACGACGAAGCGTGCGCGAAAATAGAAGGTGTGCTCCGTATAGTCGATGCGGAGTTCTTCGTTTTCCTCGTCGTAGACGTACTGATCCGGGTTAAGCTGATCCTTTACGCCGGGAGTCTTCGTGTCGGGATTTCCGTTCCAGCGGTCGTCGTTGGGCACGCCGCGGGTGATCCATATCTCCTGAACGGTCTCCGTCGCGTTGTTGAGACCGCCGTCGACGACGTCCCATTCGCTCCAGCGCGAGTTGCCCTCGCTGTCGCGACCGAGTCCGAAATATTCGTCTCCGTCCCAGTATTCCGTGTAGTGCCAGCCGGAGACCGGGTCGTCAACGTCGTCGAGGGCCCAGTCGACCTGAACGACCATCCAGATGTCGTCGCAGCCGATATTTTCCATAAACTGATCGATGGTTTCATCAAGATGCGCGTTTTCCTTGTCCTTGAAAAACGTCGTCATTTCGTTGCTGAGGCTATACGAAAGGATTGTGGTCGTGGGGGAATCATTCCCTTCCGCCCATTTTGCCGAGACGTAAGCCGGGGGAACCAGCTCGAAAGGCAGGTCGCCCTGCCCGGAGGCGCCCGTCGTGAGCGCCGACGTGTCTTCATCCTCGGCGGAGGCGAAAACTGCGAAAGTTGCCGAGATAAGGAGAAACGCGAGTAATACCGAAAAGATTTTTTTCATATTATATGCCTTTCTCCGCCTCATGGCGGTTTTTATTGCTCCGGCAGTGATCAGCCGAAGTATCTGTCAAGCAGTCCCTTGAACGCCTTGCCGTGTCTCGCCTCGTCGCGGGCCATTTCGTGGACGGTGTCGTGGATGGCGTCGAGATTCAGCGCCTTGGCGCGCTTCGCAAGGTCGGTCTTGCCTGCGGTGGCCCCGTTCTCCGCCTCGACTCTCATTTCGAGATTCTTTTTGGTGGAGTCGGTGACGACCTCGCCCAGCAGCTCCGCGAACTTCGCCGCGTGCTCGGCTTCCTCGAATGCCGCCTTCTCCCAGTAGAGACCGATCTCGGGATAGCCCTCGCGGAACGCGACTCTCGCCATGGCGAGGTACATGCCCACCTCGGAGCACTCGCCGTTGAAGTTGTTTCTGAGGTCCGCGATGATGTCCTCGGGGGCGCCCTGAGCCACGCCGACCACGTGCTCGGCCGCCCAGGTCATCTCACCAGACTGCGCAGTGAACTTCTCGGCGGGAGCGCCGCACTGGGGGCACTTTTCGGGAGCGGAATCGCCTTCGTGGACGTATCCGCAGATCTGACATACGTAT
>JAFWWR010000057.1 GCA_017518025.1 Clostridia bacterium | reverse complement strand
CGCGGTAGAGGTCCTTCTTTTTCGTCTCGGAGTCGGGGGTCAGGGAATCATAATGATTTATCTGGTCCAGCACGCCGGGGAGGCCCATGGTAAGGAGCTGTTTGTAGCTCGGCACCGTGTGTCCCTGATATCCGCCGGTCCACCAGAGGGCGTCGTTCATGGCCCCGAATCCCTCGGGGTTGTTGACTCTCTTGTAGCTGTTCTCGTTCATCAGGTCCCAGGAATAGGGGACCATCTCCGGCTCAAGCCGGTTGTGGCGTTCGGTTTCGCCCTCCACGGTCACGCCGCGGCAGAAGTGCTCGTACACTTTTCTCATGGGGCGGGGGAAGCCGACCAGGATATCGTCCTCGAAGAAGACCGGCGCGGTCTCGAGCCATGACGCCACGATGCCGTAAGCCGCCTTTACCGGGTACGGCTCGTCTCTGTATTTCTCGAAGGCGTCCTCGAAGGGCGTCCTGCCGTCATACGGGAAACCGGTCCAGGTCTCTTCTCTCACTCTGTTGGGTTTCAGTCTTTCGAGGACTCCCTCGTATATTCTCCGAACCCTGCCCGTAAACTCGAATTTTTCAAAAACATCTTTCATCTCGCACGGTCTCCTTTCCGTCGTTCGCGCGGCATTTTTAAGGCAAGCCGCACTGACCCATTTTACCGTATATCATTATAAGGAAAATACGGCTCCGTGTCAACAAGAGGCGGGAAAATATTTTCCCGCGGAGCCCCTCTTTCCAAAGAAAAAACGGGCCGGACGGTCTCCCGTTCCGGCTCGTGGGTTTTATGTTCAGTCCGGCGTATCAGCCGGCGCTCTTGATCTTGTTCCAGAGGTCCTCGTAATGCTTGATCGTCTCCTCGTCCAGATGGGTGTAGTACTGGGACTTGACCTCGGTCTTCGGATAGAGGATCTCGTTGCCGTACTCGCTGTACTCCTTGTTCTCCGTCACCGCCGTGTTGGGGCAGACGTAATGGATGAACTCCGCGTTCTGCAGCGCGATGTACGGATCCATGAGGAAATTGAGGTAGAGCATCGCGGCGTCGTAATTCTTCGAGTTCTTCAGGATACAGCAGGCGTCGAAGAACACGTTGGTCCCCTCCTCGGGGTAGTACATGGACAGGTGATCGCCGTTGCCGGAGGCCTCGTTCATGTCGTCCACCATGGTGAGATAGTCGCCGGTGTAGTAGACGCTGACGGCGGCGTTCTCGCCCTCCATCTTCGCAAAGTTCTGGTCCATGACCCACGCCTGATAGAGCGGCACCGCTTTTTTCAGATAATCGGCTGCGCGGTCCCACTCTGCCGTGTCGTTGGTATTCACGTCGATCCCCAGGGCGAACATGGCGGTCGCCAGGGCGTCGCGGGCGTTGTCGATGCCCAGGATCTGACCCTTGTACTTCTCGTTCCAGCAGAGGGACCAGGTGCCGTCAACGTCGGCGGGATCCACCATGGTGTTGTTGTAGATAATGCCGAGGAAGCCGCCCGCGTAGGGCACGGAGTACTCGCCCGTGGGGTCGTACCCGGGATTTCTGTACTGCTCGTCGATATACTTGAAGTTGCTGAGCTTTGAGGTGTCGATCTTCGCCAGATAGCCCTCTTCGATGAGCCGCGCGATCATGTAATCCGAGGGGATTATGACGTCGTAGTTCACGCCGCCTCCGGCGAGGGTGGCGTACATGGACTCGTTGCTGTCGTAGGTGGTGTACTCGACGTGGATGCCGGTGACGGCCTCGAACGCCAGGTTGATGTCAAGGGCGCCCTCCTTGCCGTTGGAGATGTATTCGCCCCAGTTGTAGACGTAGAGCGTGGTCCCCTCAAGGTCGCTCGAGTAGTCTCCCTCGAGTTTTCCCTCCAGTTCTTTTCTGAGTTTTTCCAGTCTGCCCGACTTCGAGCAGGAGGAAAAGAGGACCGCAAGGGACGCGACCATGAGGACGGCGAGAACAACAGAGATTATCTTTTTCATTTCACGATTCCTTTCTGACCGGGCGCGGGCCGGCCGCCTGCTCTTTTCCTTTCCGAGCGGATCTGCATCACGTTGACCGCGGTCATCAGTATCATTATCGTAAGGAAGATCAGGGTGTAAAGCGCGTAATATTCCGGGGAAACGGGTTTTTTCACCGCGGTGTACAGCTTCGTGGCGAGGATGTTGTAGTGTCCGTTGGTGTAGTAGCTGATGATGAAGTCGTCGAGGGACAGGGTGAACGCCATGATGAAGCCGGAGATTATGCCGGGGACGATCCCCGGGAAAATTATCTTCCAGAACGCCCGGGTGCGCGTGCACCCCAGGTCCATCGCCGCCTCGTAGAGAGACGGGTCTGAGCCGTTGAGACGCGGCAGAACGTTCAGAATGACGTAGGGCGTGTCGAAGGTGACGTGGGCGATGAGCAGGGTCCAGAAGCCCAGTATCTCCGTCCTGCGGAGGACCAGCGCCCCGAAGAACGTGAACAACATCATCAGCGACACGCCTGTGATGATGTCCGGGTTGGTCAACGGGACGTTCGTGACGGTGTTGAAGGCGCTTTTCAGTTTCTTCGACCTGATGCGGTAGATCCCGTAAGCCGCTATGACGCCGAGCACCGTGGCGACTACCGCCGCCCAGATGGAGATGTTCAGCGTGTTCATGAGAACGTCGCCCATGTCGAAGTCCTCAAAAAGGACGTTGTACCACCGGAGCGAGAACCCGCTGAAAATGGTGGTGCTCCGCGCCGAGTTGAAGGAGAAGACCACCATCACGAGAAGAGGCGCGTACAGGACCGCGTAAACGATCCCCATAAAGATCTTTCCGAGAGTTTTCATATGAGGACGCCGCCCCCTTCCTCACTGTCGCTGAACTTGTTGAGGATCAGCATGCTGACGAGGATTATCGCCATCAGCACGGTGGAGAGCGCCGCCGCCACGGGCAGGTTGCTGTTCTGGTTGTGGATCTGGCTCTCGATGAGGTCGCCGATCATGAAGTTGCCGGT
>JAFWWR010000056.1 GCA_017518025.1 Clostridia bacterium | reverse complement strand
TACATGACATAGTGATAAAATATATAAAAATAAAACTGTGACCACGTATTCTGCGCCGCGATACGCAAAACAAAGGGACGTCCCCGGGGCCACAGTTCCGGAAAGAAAGGAACGGTCACAAAAATGCTTGATATCAGAATCGAAAGAACGGCAAATCCCAAGGAGAAGCCGGACACGTCAAAACTCGGATTCGGCAAACACTTCACGGACCATATGTTCGTGATGGATTATTCAACCGACAAGGGTTGGTACGATCCCAGGATCGTACCCTACGGCCCCATTTCTCTCGAACCCTCCGCCATGGTTTTCCACTATGCTCAGGAACTTTTTGAGGGAATGAAAGCATACAGGACCGCCGAAGGGAAGATCCAGCTCTTCAGACCCATGAAAAATATCGAGAGGATGAACGCGACCTGCGACCGCCTCTGCGTTCCGAGGATCCCCTCCGAGGACACCCTGCAGGCGATCCGCGCCGTTGTCGACACGGACAAGGACTGGGTTCCCTCCGCTGAAGGAACGTCTCTCTACATTCGACCGTTTATAATCGCCACGGACGAATCGCTCGGCGTCCATCCGTCTCATACTTATAAATTCATCATCATCCTCTGTCCGGTCGGTTCTTACTACGCCGCAGGTATCAATCCCGTCAAGATCTGCGTCGAGAGAGACTACGTCCGCTGCGTGAAGGGCGGTACCGGTCGCGCCAAGGCGGGCGGAAACTACGCCGCCTCTCTTATCGGTCAGCAGAAGGCGGAGCAGCTCGGCTACGCTCAGGTGCTCTGGCTCGACGGTATCCACAGAAAATACATCGACGAAGTCGGCGCCATGAACGTTTTCTTCGTCATCGACGGCGTTGTCGTGACACCTTCTCTCGAGGACGGGAACATCCTTCCCGGAGTCACGAGAGATTCCTGCATACAGCTTCTGAAAAAGTGGGGTATCCCCGTTGAGGAACGCCACGTTTCCATCGATGAGGTCATAGAGGCGCACAAGAACGGTAAGCTGGACGAGGCGTTCGGCACCGGAACCGCCGCGGTCATTTCTCCCGTGGGAGAACTGTTCGACAACGGAAACAAGATGATAATCAACAATATGGAGATAGGCCCGATCTCCCATAAACTCTACGACGCCATTACCGGTATCCAGTGGGGCAAAACGCCCGACGAGATGAACTGGACCGTAGAGGTTTGATGAAAAGCCGCCCGCGGGCGGCTTTTTCTTCGCTATTACAGAACTTATCCCGACTGACGAAAGGATAGTTTCATGAAAAAACTTTTTTCTCTGATCATAGCGGTCCTGTTGCTCGCAGGAACGTGCCTGTCGGTTTTCGCGGACGGCTCTTCATTCTCCGACGTCAAAACGACGCGATGGAGTTACAGCGCCATAGTGTATGCCGTGGGAAAGGGCTATATGAACGGCGTGGGCGACGGGAAATTTGACCCCGCGGGGCCGATGACCCGCGGAATGGTCGTAACGGTGCTCTACCGCCGCGAGGGGTCGCCGGAGGTGACGTTCAGGAACGATTTTTCGGACGTGAAAGCCGGAAAATACTACTCGGACGCGGTGATCTGGGCGAAGGACGAGGGCGTGGTCAACGGGGTCACGGAAACCACCTTCGACCCGAACGGAAAGATCACCCGTGAGCAGCTCGCGACGATGCTGGCAAGATTCTCCGAAAGATGCCCCGTCTCCGTGCCGGAAAGAGCGGATCTCTCCGGCTATCCGGACGCAGACAAGATCCACAACTACGCAAAAGACGCCCTCGCATGGGCAAATGAAGCCAACCTCATCAAAGGCATGAGCGACGGAACGCTGTCTCCCCGGGGCGAGGCGACGAGAGAACAGTTCGCCACGATCCTGAAAAGATTTGACGAGACGTTCACTCTTGCGTACAACAAACCGGCGGTGAAAAGTCACTACACCGAGCCGGAATACCCGCTGGTCGACAACGCGGATATATATGTTGCGACCGACGGAGACGATTCAAACCCCGGCACCTTCGACGCACCGATTGCCTCCTTCAACCGCGCAGTCGAGCTCGTCCGCGAGATAAAGCAGACGAAGACCTCCGGCGACATTATCGTCGCGTTCAAGGCGGGCGACTAC
>JAFWWR010000055.1 GCA_017518025.1 Clostridia bacterium | reverse complement strand
CTGCTTAATCTGCTCCGTGATGAGAAAACCTGGCGGGAATTCATAGAATACAAAAGCTCCCTCGCCTGTCCGAAGGACAGGGTGCGGGAGCTTGAGGCGTTTGTCGCCCGGAAGGGGTATCTTCCGGTGTGCGACCGGATCGCCGCGGGAGAGAAGTTCCCCATACCGAAGAAAAGCGTGATCAGCAAGATGAGCACGCAGAAAAAGCGGGTGGTCTACACCTACCCGTACGACGAAAACACGGTGCTGAAGCTGCTGACCTACCTTTTGCTCCGGAAGTATGACGGGATATTCGAGGATTCCCTGTTCTCGTTCCGCCCCGGGCGGAGCGCCAAGGACGCGGTGCGCCGTCTGATACGCACGCCCGGAATAAGACAGATGTTTTCCTACAAGGTGGACGTGAGCGACTATTTCAACTCCGTTCCGGTGGAAAAGCTTCTGCCGGAGCTTGAAGCGGTGACGGCGGACGATCCGCGGCTTTATTCTTTCCTCGCCGGACTTCTGACGGAGAAATACGTGCGGGACGGGTGCCTTGTGATCGAGGAGAAAAAGGGGATCATGGCCGGGACGCCCCTGGCGTCATTTTACGCAAACCTGTATCTCGATGATCTCGACCGCCGCTTCACCGAAAAAGGGATCCCCTACTGCCGGTACTCGGACGATATCATCCTGTTCGCGCCGACGCGGGAGGAGGCAGAAGCGCACGCCGCCGATCTGCGCGGGGCGCTCGGCGAAAAGGGGCTTGCCGTCAATCCGAAAAAGGAGTCCTTCACCTCCCCTGAGGAGGGGTGGGTCTTTCTCGGCTTTTCCGTGCGGGGCGGCGTGATCGACGTGGCTCCCGCCACTGTGGAGAAGCTTAAGGGCAAGATGCGGCGGAAGACCGCGGCTCTATCCCGGTGGAAAAAGCGCAACGGCATGACCGGCGAGAACGCCGCCGCGGCGTTCATCCGGGTGTTCAACCGGAAGCTGCTGGAGGACCCTCACGACAACGACCTGACGTGGTGCTGCTGGTTCTTCTCGGTGATAAACACAGCGGAGTCCCTCGCCGTGATCGACCGGTACGCCCAGGACTGCATCCGGTATCTCGTCAGCGGGAAGCGGACGAAGAGCCGTTTCAACGTGAGATATGAGGATATGAAGACGCTGGGGTACCGCAGTCTCGTAAACGCCTATTACGCCTTCGGGAAGGAAGAATAGAAAGGCCCCGGCGGGGATCGTCCCGCCGGGGGATTTTTTTTGTTTTTCCTCAATCTGCTTATCTCTGCAATAACTCGGGAGGAGAGGACCATCTCAAACGCCGAAGTTCCTCTCCTCCCGGACCCTCCTCTCTCCTTGGCTGTTGTTAAAACAGAAAAAAGCACTGAGAGCAGTGCTTTTTCTGAGAGATTCTATCTAATGCGCCGGCTCGTAGTGCTCGGCGTTATATTCGATAAGCTCGTCAAGGGTGGAAAATCCCTTGGATTTATAATATTCCTTTGAAATCTCGAACATTTCGTCAAGACTCATCCGGAGCGGATCGAATTCTTTGAGTTTTTCGCTTACGGTATAAGCCGCCTCAGGCTCGTAAATCACGCCGGAGTGGTCAGATAAAAGATGGCCGGTCTCCAGATAAAACTCGTCGCGCGACACACAATGATCAAGATAAGGAATATACGCCTGCCCAAAAGTATATTTTTGCGGTCGTCTCACATACGTGATCCTTCCGTTCTCGTCATCGTAGGAAAAGGTATACACGTTCCCGTTGTAATCCTCCCAACGGGGTTCCTCCACTTTCGTGACGGAATCGGGCGTAAAAATGTACTTGCCGCCTTCGGTATGGGTATAAACAAAGATCCCGTCTGCCTCCGAATACAGGAGCTGAGTCACGCAGTTGCCGTAAAACTGATCGTCGGTCTCAACGACGTTACCCATATACTCGATTTTCCTTATCCTGCAACAATTCGCCCTGTCCCATTCGTCCGGCGCATTCGCGCAATAAACCGTGATCGTGACCTTTCCGAAAATCACTGTTATCGTCTTGTTTCCGTATTCTCCATCAAAATCGAGAGAATTCAGAAGAGTGAAAAAGGCGTTTTCGTCAAAATGATCCCGGGATATATTGAAGACCTGCGAGCCGTCAAGCCGGAACAGCGCGCCCTGATCGACGGAATAGTACTCGTTGTCTCCGTCCACCGAAACGTCCGTAAGGCCGGTGAGGTCGAAGAAAGCGTCGCTGTCGATGGACGAGACGTTCTTCCCGATGGAAAGCGTTGTGATGGACGACGGATCTTCAAGATCGGAGAACGCCGCGGAGTCGATCTTCGTCACCTCGTCGGGGATCACTACATCCGGGTTGTGTCCGAGATACCTTTTTAGTTCTCCGTTCTCGATAACAAAATCCGATTTGACCGTCGCCCCGCCGTTATTCTGTTCCGGGTTCGTCCCGCTTCTCCCGAAACGTATAGTCAACGCCGTCAGCGTGACAGCAAGGACGATCGCAAAGCACGCCGCAACCGGAAGGAGCCGTCTCATTCCGGCACAGCTTTTCGGTTTTTCCTCAGAGCAATCCAGAATATATTTGTCGTCTATCAAACAAAACGCAGTCATTAACTTTTCTGCATTCACAATATTACCCCTTTCTCTACTAAATACTTTTTCATCATTTTCCTGATACGTTCCGCTCTTTTTCGGACCGCGTTTTCCTTGAGTCCTGTCATTTTTGAGATGACCGCATATCCGTCCATGTACCAATATCTGCGTATGATAATAGTTCGATCGACTCGCGTCAGATTTTCGATAAAGCCGTTAAGGGCGTCCGCTACGTCGCTGTCTGTCAACTCCCCGTCGATCCACCCGCCGTCGAAGACGGTTTTTTCTATTTCTTCGAGACATAGATCGTAACTGCTGTCTCTTTTCTTCCGGTGCTCGTATTTGTACCTGTTTATCGAGATATTCCTCGTCAGACGGCAGATGTACGGCATAAACGGATCCGGTTTCGCCGGCGGGATCGTGTTCCACGCGGCCATATACGCGTCGTTCACGCATTCCTCAGCCATATGATGATCGCCCAGTACGTTTTCGGCTATGGAGTGACACAGTTTCCCGTATTTCTTTTCCGTTTCGGCTATCGCTTGCTCGGAGCGATCAAGGAATAAATCGATTATTTCTTTGTCTTCCACAGGCGTCTGTTCCCTTTCATCAGATTATCGGTATGCGACGCGTCTCACATCCCTCTGATCATAATCTAAAGATTATACCCGGTTTTGTGACATATTCTTCAAAAATAATTGCCCCGGAGAAAAATCCGGGGCGATCATATAATTATTGATTCAATCCGCTAAATATTCGTCCTTCACATATTCCTCAAGTATGGCGCCGACGGAGGAGATCGATTTTTCGCCGCCCTCCGGCATGTCGTCGGTGGAGACGCGGTAATACTGCCCCATATAGCGGAACCGGAGCGTGCTGACCGCGCCGTCGATGGCGGTTTTGTCCTCTATGTAATCCCACCTGTCGAGCCGTTCCCTCTCGATCTGCTTATCGCATCTCGACGCCGCAGAATAGGGGACGACGTAGCTCGTCTCCTCCGTTTCGGCGCCGGGCGAGGGCTTCACGAATACCGTGAGCTTCGCCTCATCGTCGTTCAGATAGTACAGCACAAGCTCACGGGAGGAGTCCCAGCCGTCCGTGCCCACGGTGGCTGTGTAGTAGTCCACCAGAACGTCGCCCGGCTCGGGATCCGGCACGTAAACCATGGAATTGCGGCTGGACCAGCCCACCGTCACGTCGTTCTCCGGCATGGTGAACTTTATGACGTAGCCGCGGTCGTCGTAGTCGACGGTGTGCTCCGCCCCGTCGACGTAAAAGGAATAATCCGTGTCGGTGGCGATCATGCCGAACGCCAGCTCGACGCGCTCTCCGGCTCTGTACTCATCCTTCGCGCCGTCGAAACTGCTTTTACAGTCGTTTTCGTAAATTATCTTATACTTTTTTCCCTTCGGCGGGTCCTCCCCGCCCTTCTTTTTGCAGCCGAAAAATCCGAACATCGCAGTACCTCCCAAAATCAAAACAAGCGTCAGGGCGAGAATTCGTCTGATCCTTTCGTCCATGGTACGCCTCCCTCTCTCTTTCCGCGCGGCCGCGGTATTCTGCTTCAATTATAATATATCCCGCGCGGCTTTGTCAACCGTGCGGGATAAAGCGATCCCCCGCCTCAGCGGGGGATCTTTTCTTTTACTTTATATCCTGTTCCGTCACCATCTCGAATCCCGCCTCCCGCAGGACGGCTTCGGCGGCTTCGTTGTTCTCCACTCTGAGAGCGACGTAGGCGCTGTGGCCGTTGACGGCGAGGAACGCGTAGAGATATTCGAGATTGATCCCCGCACGATCCAGCGCGGAGAGCGCCCGGGACAGCTCCCCGGGACGGTCGGAGAGCTTCACTCCCACCACCTCGGTGATCTGCACGAGAACGCCGTTCTCGGTCAGGACCTCGCGGGCCTTTTCGGTGTCGCTGACGATAAGACGGAGTATGCCGAAATCACGGGTATCGGCAATGGAAAGCGCGCTCATGTCGATGGATGCAGATGCGAGCATCTCCGTGATCTCAACAAGTCTTCCCTGTTTGTTTTCTACGAATACGGTAAGCTGTTTGATCGCCATTTGAGCCCCTCCTTTTCTCAGTCATGCAGGTTTCGCCTGTCGATGACTCTCTTTGCTTTGCCCTCGCTCCTCTCGATAGTCTTGGGAGCGACAAGGTGTACGACGGGATTGACGCCGAGCACCGTCTTGATGGCGGAAGCGAGCTTGCGCTCCATTGCGGTGACGCCGCTGACGGTGTCGGTGAACTGCTCGGGGGTGAGCTCCACGTAGACCTCCAGCGTGTCGCTGTTGTTCACGCGGTCCACCTCGATGCGATAGTTCGGCGCGTAGCCCTCGGAAAGCAGTACGGTCTCGATCTGGGACGGGAACACGTTCACGCCGCGGATGATGAGCATATCGTCGCTCCTGCCCATGGGCTTCGACATACGGACGTGGGTCCTGCCGCAGGGACACTTCTCACGGGTCAGCACGCAGATGTCGCGGGTGCGGTATCTGAGCAGCGGGAATGCCTCTTTATCAAGGGAGGTGAACACCAGCTCGCCCTTTTCCCCGTCGGGGAGAACCTCTCCGGTGTCCGGGTCGATGATCTCGGCGATAAAGTGGTCCTCGTTGATGTGCATGCCGTTCTGCTCTTCGCACTCGAACGCCACGCCGGGGCCGGAGGTCTCGGTGAGGCCGTAGATGTCGTACGCCTTGATGCCGAGCGAGCGCTCGATGTCGCGCCTCATCTCCTCGGTCCAGGGCTCGGCGCCGAAGATGCCCGCCTTGAGCTGATTGTCCTCGGGCTTATATCCTTTTTCCTTCAGCGTCTCTCCGATGTAGGCGGCGTAGGACGGAGTGCAGCAGAGTATGGTCGCTTTGAGGTCCATCATGAACTGGATCTGCCGCTCCGTGTTTCCGCTGGACATGGGGAGCGTCAGGGAGCCGACTTTGTGAGAGCCGCCGTGAAGTCCGGATCCACCGGTGAACAGGCCGTAGCCGTAGCAGACCTGGACCACGTCTTCCTTCGTGCCGCCCGCGGCGACGATGGCGCGCGCGCAGCACTCCTCCCAGAGGTCGATATCGTGCTGAGTATAGTACGCGATGACCCTCTTCCCCGTCGTTCCCGACGTGGACTGGATCCTCACGCAGTCGGACAGCGGAACGGCAAGCATCCCGTAGGGATAGGTCTCGCGAAGGTCCGCCTTCGAAAGGAACGGGAGTTTTCTCAGATCGTCAAGTCCCCTGATATCATCGGGGGTAACGCCCTTTTTCTCCATCAGAGCGCGGTAGTACGGCACGTGTTCCCACACGTGACGCACCTGCTTCTGAAGCTTTTGCTCCTGGAGGGAGCGGAGCGCTTCCGGCTCCATGGTCTCAATATCTTTCTGATAATACCTTTTTTCCAAGCGATTGTCCTCCCGTTTTACGCGCCGTACCCGAGTGCGAACGCTTTTTTGTTCATTTCGGCGAATTTCGGCGCCACCGTTTTTTCGATGGCGGAGATCCATTTGTCGTACGGGATGTCAGTGTACTTTGCAAATCTCGAGTAAGGACAATGTTCACCGCTTTCGGGCTCCCTGCTTCGAGAGCCACGGACAGGGCGTCCACCGCGTCGATGGCGGCGCCCTTTGACGTCAGTTCTTCGAGAATGTCCGACGGGTACTCGGTCTGTCCGATGATGACGGGCATGGGATCGATCTCCTGGGTGTTGACGATGATCCTTCCGCCCGGTCTGAGGCACGGCGCCCATCTCGCCGCCTCGAGCTTCTCAAATGATATGATATAGTCCGCCTCGCCCTCGGTAATGAGAGGGGAATAAACTTTGTCGCCGAAGCGGACGTATGTCACTACCGATCCTCCGCGCTGGCTCATTCCGTGGACCTCGGATACCTTGACGTCGTATCCCTCGTCCACAAGAAGACGGCCCAGCAGCTTCGAGGCGAGGAGACTTCCCTGACCGCCCACTCCGACGATCATCACGTTGGTGGTCTTCATTTCGTCTCCTCCTTCCCGATGGCGCCGAAGGCGCAGAGCTGTTCGCAGACGCCGCATCCGACGCAGAGCGTCGAGTCGATGCGGGCCTTGCCCTCCTTCATGGAGATGGCGGGGCATCCGAGACCCATGCATCTCTTGCAGGAGCGGCACTTTTCCGCGTCCACCGAGAGGGGAGGCGCGGTCTTGACGTATTTCAGAAGCACGCAGGGGCGGCGGGAGATGATGACGGACGGCTCGTCCGCCTCAAGTTCCTCGGAGAGCGCCGCGTCGCAGGCCTTCAGGTCGTAGGGATCCACGACTCTCACGCGGTTTATCCCGATGGCGCGGCAGAGGGATTCGAGATCCACCTTGCCCGCCGGGTCGCCCTTGATGTTGTATCCCGTGGTGGGGTTCTGCTGATGGCCCGTCATTCCCGTGATCGAGTTGTCGAGGATGATCACGGTGGACGGGCTGCCGTTGTACGCGATATTCACGAGGCCGGTGATGCCGGAGTGCATGAACGTGGAGTCGCCGATGACCGCCACGGTCTTCTTTTTCGCCCCGTCGTCCGAGGACAGAAGAAAGCCGTGGATGCCGGAGACGGACGCGCCCATGCAGAGGGTGGAATCAACGGCGGAGAGGGGCGGCTGAGCCCCGAGGGTATAGCATCCGATGTCGCCGAGGGCGGTGATCTTCCGCTTGGCGAGAGTATAGTAGATCCCGCGGTGAGGACAGCCGGGGCACATCATGGGAGGACGCGCCGGCGCCTCGGTATCGGTTCGGAGCACCTCTTTTTCGGGGAGGCCGAACGCCTTCGCCACGGTGTCCTGGGAGAACTCGCCCACGATGGGGAACACGCTCTTCCCTACCGGGTCGAGACCGAGAGATCTTACATGATCCTCGATGACGGGGTCCAGCTCTTCGATGACGTACAGTTTTTTGACCTTCGACGCAAAGTCGAGGATCATTTTGTCGGGCAGCGGGTTCGGCATACCGATCT
>JAFWWR010000054.1 GCA_017518025.1 Clostridia bacterium | reverse complement strand
GTTTTCCCGCGTCCGCGACCAAGGGAGCATGAGTTTTCCGCAATTTGTGGCGGAAAACTCATCCGCGCGACCGCGACTCGAATCCCCCCGAAAAGGGGGCCCGTGAACGCGGACCCCCTTTTCGGCCATACTCCATTCAGTCGGACACAGATTCAAACACACGTTACGCTTCTCGAGTGGATCCGTTTTACCCCAATTACAACGAATTGATCCTTGGTGATCATTCTCAAAAATCATTAATAATGTCAAAAAGGGATAAAACCACTTTCACCATCAATACCATAACTTTCAAGAATGTCTGTTATTTGCTTTTCCAGTTCACTATAACTGCTTTCAGTATACTTAATAAACTCCAAAGCGATACCGTTCTTTTTGCAGTACTGTACTTTCAAATCATCATAATGCTTTTGTTTTGCAATCCTTGCTCTTGCGTCAGAATAATCACTTCCTTTATCTTCATTGAAATCTCCATATTCATCATATCTCCCCTGCTTATAATGGTGCGGCCCTTGAAGTTCAAGCAGAAAGCAGATCCTTTTCTTTTCTGAGTTATCACATGATTTTGGATTTAATACCGCAAAATCAAACCTAAGGGGGTGCCCGCGATCTCCAACCAGTTCATCAAACGAGTACTCACGGATATATGAAACACCATGATTATTCAAAATATCCATTGTTTTCGCTTCAAATGACGATACCTTGTGGCAATCGCACTGTACGGCAGGATAGTATCCTACCTCATCATCAAATAATATTTCAAATTCAGAGGATTTTACTTCTATCTCTTTTCCGCACATGGTACATTTACAACGATATTTTTTTACGATAGTAATGCTGGCAGTGCCGAATTCTGGCTTATTAAGAATCAAATACTGGGGATCAGTACATCGAAGAATATGAAAACTATCCCAGTAATTCCCAGTTGAATCAACTTTGTAAGACTGGTGATAAGTCACTTCTGCATTAAAACTATCATACCTATGTAACCCTTTATATTCTTCTTGCGCCTTTTTTGCTTGTTCACGGTCAATCTCTTCCTGTTTAGCATCATATTTGAAATCTGGAAAAAAACTTTTTTGTTCTACCCTTCGGACTTCCTTTTCTCTTTCCTCTTTTCTTTTTTCATATTCATCAATTTTCGGTTGTTTCTTTTTGCGTGACGCTTCTATACTGGAATAATGATCAAGGATCCGCCGAAGATTTTTAACCATTGGTTCTAATGATCTTTTTCTATAACGATTTACCCAATCTTCAGCATACTTTACGGCAGGAGAGTAGTTTAGATCTTTTATGTATCTATGTTTTGGAGTAGTCATATCTGCAATTATCTTTTCGATGACTGGTTTTTCGTATTCACCGATAAATCTCTCGTCTTCGGAATAACACTCGTTATTATGGAGTTCGGGAATTGGCGGCGGAAGCAACAAATCATTCGGAACAAGAACCCCGTCGCTGGAGTCCGTGAGTTCATAATGATAGTGTTCGCGACAGTATTCGCAGAGTATTTCAACATTGGTCTTGTGCTCACGTGTTTGTCCCCAATCGTTCGACTCCATAACAAGATAGTATCTCAAGAATCCTTTTCCGCACGCGCAGAGCGAGGTATATGGTTGTCGACCATCCTCTTCATATGACATAATGGTTTGTCTCCTTGTTTTGAATCAAGATTTCAGTTTTTATTATACTTGAAACAATAATACTTTGCAATATCATTCACCCATAAATGGTTTCCCAAGGCCAATCTATTCGATTCCTCCCCCTCTCGTCTCGTTTCAAACAAAAAAGGGGACCCGTGCTCGCGGGTCCCCTTTTCTGCATCTGTCTATTTTCCCCTGATATTCCACATCTGCATAACATCTGTCATTCAGGGATGTCCCAGACGACAGTTCCGTTTTCTTCGCGGATCCTTATGAATATCGGCATCGCGCCGCGCCCGTCGGGACCGATCATCGACGCGTCCCAGATGTTCGGCGCGTGGACCGTAAGGTACAGTTCCCCGTCGAGGCCCCGGAATATCATCCCGTGACCGCCGTCGTAGATGCCGGTGAGCGACTGGGAAAAAATCGGGATTTCCTCGTGCACCCAGTTCCCGGTCACTTCTCCGTTGTCGGACCGGGCGATGCCGACCGCGTAGCCGCAGTCGTCGAGCCCCGACCAGATGGCGATCAGACTTCCGTCCTCCAGGCCCCACAGGAAGGGCCCCTCGCACAGACTTTCCCGCGACGTGGTAGCCCAGGGAGATCCGTACGCCATAAACAGAGCGATCGGTTCCGAAACGAGCGACTTGAAATCCTCCGCCAGCCGCGCGGCGTAGATCCTGCCGAGACCGTCGGTGGTGGGACAGCCCACGGCGAGGCTGTAGGCGAGCCACGGATCTCCGTTTTTGTCAAAGTAAACGGTGGCGTCTATATTGTCCGACTCGTGGGTCGTAATGATCCCGTCGCTCACCAGCCGGAACGGTCCCTCCGGGGAATCCGAGGAAAAGACCGTGATCCCGTGGAATTCGCTCCCGACGGCGATATACGAGGTGAACAGCCAGTATTTTCCGTTATATTTGTACACCTCCGGCGCCCAATAGTCCGCCTCGAAGTCGGAGGGAGTCTCGACGACGGGATACGGACCCTCCCACGGCCCGGACAGATCGCCCGAGGTGTTCTTGTACATGATCCATCCCGTGCCGTACATATAGTAGACGCCGTCCTCCACCAGGACGAAGGGGTCCCGGAGCTGGGGGATCCCGCTTTCGATGATGGTGTAATCCCTGCCCTCGTACAGTCCGGGGACTCTCTCGGAATAGTCGAGATCCTTCGGGACTCTCAGTTCCCCGTTGCGGAGGCAGTTTGAAACGAGCCACTCGACGGCTTTCCTGTAGGAGAAATGATTGGCGTACCCGAGAAGGAGTGATTCTCCTTTGTCATCCGTGACGACGCGGATCCTGAACTCCAGCGGAGCGAGCCCCTCGCAGAGTTCCTCGGATTCCGTGCGGGAGCACGCGAGAACGATCTCATTTTTTCGGTGAGGCAGAGCGTCGCTGTAGGGCTTCAGCTCATATCCGGTGCCTTCCTTCACAACGTCAATGAGATTTTCGACGTACGCTGCATATCTTCTGGTCCCTGTTTCGATGGTCCGGTCGTAGATCAGCAGAGCTCTCGTGTCCCTGTACGCCGAGGCGAGAAGGACCGTCGACTCCGCGACCGCGACGGAGCGCCCGAGCCGCACGAGCACCGTGGCGACCTCCGCTCTCGTGGCGGGAGCAGACGGCATCATCTCGCCGTTTTTGTAGCCGTTCAGCAGACCTGCGACGCGCATTTCCTCAGCGGCGGCGGAGAACCATTCCCTGAAGGACGCGGAGTCGGAAAAGGAATCGGTCTTCGGATCGGCGGGGAGCTCCGCCCCGATCCGGTCCACGTACCTTTTTATCATCGCCGCCAGCTCGGCGCGGGTCACGTCCGCCCCGGGCCTCACCGTTCCGTCGGGATATCCCCTGAGGATATCCGCGGACGCCGCCCAGCCGACGCAGCCCCGGTACCAGGCGCCGTCTTTGACGTCAGAGAACGCGGAGGCGTACTCCGAGAATCCGCGGTCGTCCGCTCCGTCGAGGCGGGAGAGCATTGCCGCCACCTCCGCCCGGGTCACGTTGTCGCCGGGCGCGAAGACCGTTCCGCTTCTTCCTTTGACGAGTCCCGACTCGTACGCTTCGGCGACCGTCCCGTAAAACCAAGCGTTCTCCGGCACGTCTTCAAAGGGAAGACGGGAGGCCCCGGACGAAGCTCCCTCCGCGAACGACGCGAGGGGGAACGCCGTGATGAGCATCACGGCGCAAAGCAAAAGAGAAGAGATCTTCTTCATGGCGTTTTCTACCTTTTGTTATCGTTGTTTTTGACCGTTTTCGTATTTGGATCGTGCGGCGTCACGCCGTAAGGATGGCGCCGATGCGCACGTAGCTGACGGGGGTTTCCTCGTCCGTGTACTGATGGATGACTACCACCTCCGCCCGGTGGGGGACGGTGGGATCGAGGCCCTTCATAAACAGAGCCGCCTGCATCTTGTGGAACGATCTGACCACGTGATCCCAGCTTCTGACGTTCACCGGCTCGCCGCCGTCGACCGTCACCCTTACGTCGCCGTTCACGCATCCTCCCGCCCAGATCAGGCCCAGGACGGGTCCCTCAAAATCGAACGAGAACGAATCGCCGACCGAGTCGGACTCCAGTATCTCCGAATATCTGCTGTCCTCCGAGGGCACGATGCGGAATCCGTTCATCCGGAGTCCCTTGATGTCCCTGCACTCGGTCATCGTCGCGCCGTCCAGCACCCCGGGGCACAGCGGCTCGGGAAGAGCGTGGGGCTCCGGCGCCGCGATGCTTTCGGACTTTTCAAGGAGCTCTGAGATGCGCGTCGTGATCACGTCCGCCATGATCGCGTGGCCCACGTCCGAGGGATGGCTCCCGTCGGGAGCGAGGACGCTCCAGTCGCCGCCCGCCCGGATGACGCCGAAGAGGATGGCGCAGCCCGGGTCCGTCGACGGTACTCCGTACCGGTGCGCCACCGTGAGCATCGCGTCGCGGGACTCGTAATCCCTGCCGGCTCCCATGGCGGCGGCGACGTCTTCGTCGGTGGAAACCACCGCTACGATGTCCGCGAGGGGACGCGTTTTCCTGATCTTCCGGATGATCGCCTCCGCCTGGGGCAGCACGTGATCATAGGAGTCGCCGAAATCGTTGACACAGTATTCGATGAAAACAAGGTCGGGGTCCCGTGAGAGCAGATCTCTGTCGCATCTGAACGCCCCGTACCCGGTGCCGGTGCCGCCTATGGACGCGTTGAAGCTGCCGATCTCCGCGTCGGGATAGGTCTTGCGGAACCATTCGGTCACCAGCGCGCGGTACGAGGTCTTTTCCGCATCGGAGGCGCCCGTTCCGTCGGTTATCGACCCCCCGAAATAGCCGATATTCAGTTTTTTCTCGCACGTCAGTTTGAATTTTGTGTTGCGCAGCATTTTTATTCCTCCGCCAGCCGGTCTTCGTGACCGGCGTTTTTATTAAGTCCCTTCGGGGGCCTTCGCCTCCCGTACGGCAGTTCAATTATAATGCATACCGCCGCAAAAATCAAGGGACGCCGCGGCAAAGAAAAGGAAACGGGAGATTTCTTCCGCTCCGCCGGCGGCGTCCCGGCGCTTTTCGCACGGTTTGACCGTTTACGCGATCCCCCGCGCGTGATACGATCCCGTTTTTCGGCTGAAAAAAACACCGGCCGCCGTTTCCGGCGACCGGTGGATCGTTATCTGAGCTTGTTCCTTCCCGGGAACGTGTTGTACGCGTCCGGCCTCCATACCGGTTTGACGTCTCTGACCGCTTCGGCCGCCGTGACGACGGCGTCGCCGTTGTCGATATCGACCAGCGTGTAGCGGTCGTTTCCCATGCCGAGTTCCTTCATATAGCTGAGCTGACGCAGACCGTGGCGGGTCTCGACGCGCTCCACAAGGGCTTTCCCGCCGCCGTCCGGCAAACTATAGATCAGGTCTATAGAGGCGTTGTCCGCGGCGAGTATGTCAAGGGAAGCAAGGATCCCCACGTCGGGGGTGACCACCGGCTCGGCCTCGGGCCCTTCGCAGTCGCAGGAAACGGACATGTTTCGCATAACGTTGATAAAGCACACGTGAGGCGCGAAATGATCGACGGTGGCCTTTGTACTTTCGCTGATGCGCTCCATC
>JAFWWR010000053.1 GCA_017518025.1 Clostridia bacterium | reverse complement strand
TGAATGACAGCCCGGTGGGCACGGGCGCATTAAATCAAACATTAAACGCTCGACAGTTTGCGCCCCGACGTGTTTTGCTTGTGCAAAACTCCGGAGTAAAATGTAACTGCCAGGCCGGGGCTGACCGAGCCCTGCAAACAGGCGCCTGTCCCTTGAAAAGCGTTCGAGCGCTTCCTGTTTGCCCAAAATCACCGCAAGCGGCGATTTTCAAAGAATAAACACATCGAGGGCGAGACTCGATTCCCCCACGGGTCAGAAAAAACCTCGCTTCGGCGAGGTTTTTTCAGTTATATTCGTTCCTTCGGAACGAGTTATATTCGACCTGCGGCCGAGTGATATTGCTTCGCAGTGATATTCGACCTTCGGTCGAGTTGAGGAACGAAAAAACGCTTTTCCACAAGCAAAAATATCACATATCGCGGAGCGGGACACATCACTTCCGGAATAATTCAAAAACCGGCGGGGCGACCCGTCGGTTTTTCACCTTTTCTCTTCTCCTTTCTCTCTTCTCTCTTCTCTGAAAAAACCTCGCCGAAGCGAGGTTTTTTCCTCAAATCCGTCCTTGCAGGCGGCCCCGATATGTGATATACTGTATAATGTTAGAAAACATACGGGGCTGAGCGGCCGTGCCGAAAGGCAAATCCAACCGCCGCCTGCCCGGACCCGCGAGGTCCGAACATATTTTTTATGAAATACGGAACACTGTACGCCTACTGGACACACGAATGGACCGGCGACTACAAGCACTTCGCCAAAAAGGTCGCGGACATCGGATTCGACATCCTTGAGATCTCCGCCGGAGACCTTCTCACCATGTCCGACTCCTATCTCGCCGAGCTGAAGGCGCTCGCGAAGGACCTCGGCATCATCATCACTTCCAACATCGGTCCCGCCAAGAAGTACGACGTCGGATCCTCCGACCCCGAAACGAGAGAAAGAGGGATCAAATTCCTCTCCGACATAATGAAGCAGATGGACAAGCTGGACTCCCGCTCCATAGTGGGCGTCATGTACACCTACTGGCCCTGCGACTTCACCGACCTGGACAAACCCGCCATCTGGGCGCGGGGCGTGGACAGTGTGAAGAAGCTCGGCCACGTGGCGGGCGAGCTGGGGATCGACTACTGCCTCGAGGTGGTCAACCGCTTTGAGACCAACATCCTCAACACCGCCGAGGAAGGCGTGCAGTTCTGCCGCGACGTGGATATGCCCGCCGTCAAGCTGCTGCTGGACACCTTCCACATGAACATCGAAGAGGACAGCATGGGCGGCGCCATCCGCACCGCTGGCAAGCTTCTCGGCCACGTCCACGTAGGCGAGGCCAACAGAAAGCTCCCCGGTCAGGGCAGACTCCCCTGGGACGAGATCGGCGCGGCTCTCCGCGAGATCGAATTTAACGGCAACGTGGTCATGGAACCCTTCGTCAAGATGGGCGGCAAGGTCGGCTCCGACATCAAAGTCTGGCGCGACCTCTCGGACAACGCCGACGAGGCGCAGATGGACGTCAACATAAAGAAGTCCCTCCAGTTCCTCAGAGGAAAATTCGAGGCGTAAGCGTTCCGCGTACGTAAAGTATGAAAAAGTTTGATTTTGTGAAGAAGATACCCGCTCCGCCCCGCGACGGGGCGGGTATCGTCCCTCCGGTGATGACTCCTCTGCCTCTCGGCTCCGTCATGCCCGCGGGCTGGCTCAAGGGCCAGTTCCGCCTCTCCGCAGACGGCTTTTTCTCCCACATGGACGACATCTCGTACTTCATGCAGGAGAACAACGGCTGGCTCAAGTGGCAAAAAACCGCCGACGAGTACAGAAAAGAGTGGAAACCCGTCCCTTACTGGAACGGCGGCTTCATGGAAGAATACCACTACGCCCGGTCCGCGTGGGAGGAGCAGGCGTACTGGCTCCGCGGCGCCTACCGGCTGGCCGTCATCACGGGCAATCCCCGCCTCACCCGCATCAGCGAAAACTATTTCGACGCCATGCTCGCCTCCCGGCGGCCGGACGGTTATTTCGGCCCGGAGGTCCTCCGGGAGATCGACTCGGACGTAGGAAAGATACCCGATATCTGGCCCCATTTCGTCATGGCGGACGTGCTGGCGGACAGATACGACGTGACCGGCGACCGCCGTGTGCTCGATCTGCTGAACGGCTTTTTCCGTTACTGCGACGGGCTGCCCGAAGAAAAACTCATCCCGCCCCGCAGCGAATACCGGCAGTGGCAGGGCGCGATCCAGATGGACAGGTGCTGCGACGCTCTCCCGGTGATCCACCGGGTCTACCGGCTCACCGGAGACAAGGCACTCCTCTCCCTCTCGGAAAAACTGTATAAAAAATGGCGTGACGACAAATCGGTCCGCGTGAACCGCCACGTGGTCAACTTCGCGGAGCGGATCCGCTACGCGGCGCAGAGGTATCCCGTCACCGGAGACCGCGCCGCCATAAACGAGTCGAAACGTATGCTCCGCCGCCACATGCTGAAATGGGGGCAGATGCCCGGCGGCCTCTGGGCGGCTGACGAGAACACCCGCCGGGGCAAGCACGACCCGCGCCAGGGGACGGAGACCTGCGCCATGAGCGAAGCGGTCAAGAGCTTCACATATCTTGCTACCCTCACCGGCGAGAGCGGCTGGGCGGACAGGTCCGAGGACCTGATGTTCAACAGCTATCCCGCCTCCCACACCCCGGATTACAAGGGACTCCACTATCTCACCGCCGACAACCAGCCGGAGCTGGACGGCAGCGACCACGACTACGACAACAAGGGCATGATGACCCGCTACTCCGCCTTCGCGT
>JAFWWR010000052.1 GCA_017518025.1 Clostridia bacterium | reverse complement strand
CGTCGTATGATCTGTCGCGCCAGATCGCCCACTTGCCGAAGTAGCCGAAGTTTGCCTTTTCCTTCTCCTGCTCTTCGTGAATGGCGGCGAGCTCCTCCTCCGTGCAGAAGCAGGGGTACGCCTTGCCCTCACGGACGAGTTTTTTGGCGTATACGTGATATATGTCGGCTCTTCTGCGCTGCCTGTAAGGCCCGTAGAGCCCTTTGTCGCCGTTTTCCGTCTCTCCCTCGTCGAACTCTATGCCGTACTCTTTAAGCGCCTTTATGAGTATCTCGACGGCCCCGGGGACCTCTCTCTTCGAGTCGGTGTCCTCTACGCGCAGGAAAAGGACACCGTCGCTCTGGGACGCCATACGCTCGGAGATCATGCCCTGGACAAGGTTGCCGAGATGGACGAATCCGGTGGGACTCGGCGCCATCCTGGTCACTACGGCTCCCTCGGGAAGAGACCGGGGCGGGAATCTTTCCTCAAGCTCCTCAGGCGTGGTCACGACCTCGGGAAAAAGCAGTTCGGCAAGTTTTTCGTAGTCCATCATATTTCTCCATTCATAAAGGGATTAAAGTTTATTTGCTTTTCAAGTGTTGATATCGGCCCGTGGCCGGGATAGATCGTAAGATCGGGGGGTAGAGTTTTCAGCCGCTCAATCGACGCTTTGAGTTCTTTTCCGTCGCCGCCGGGAAGATCGCACCTGCCGACAGACATATGAAACAGCGTGTCGCCGGTAATAAGGCCGCCGTCGAACGTAAAGCAGCATGAGCCGGGCGTGTGGCCGGGAGTCGACAGGACCGTCAGTTTTTCCTCACCGAGTTCTATCTCGTCTCCGTCCGAAAGGAGACGTTCCGCGGGAGCGAAGGCGGTGTTCTGCCCCAGCGCCTGACTGAACAGATTCAGCGTCGGGTCGGTGAGAAAGCCGCCGTCTCCGGCGCCGATCAGCACCGGCGCGCCCGTCTTGTCACGCAGGTCGTCGAGCGAAAGCATGTGGTCGAAATGACCGTGGGTCAGGATGATAAGTCTTATTTCGGCTCCGTTTTCGCCTGCGGCGGAAATCAGCGCTTCGGCGTCGATCGACGGGTCTACCGCCGCCGCCTCGCCGCCGCTGACAAGCAGGTACGAATTGGAGGCGTAACCGTCTTCCGGAAAATGTATTATCTTCAAGTTGTCTCCCCTGCGGGTTTGTAATCACCGCGATCCGTCCGTAATATAGTTATATAAATAACGGGCCTCATTTACCTTTCTTTTTAGTATAACACAGCTTACCCCGGAAGTCCATAGTTTTTTTGGTTTGGAGGTGACTTGATGAAGCGTCGCGCGGGGATAATCAGACGGGATCTGAAGCGGATATTCCGCCGTCCCGCGGTGAGGCGCGCCGCCGCGGCAATACTGTTCATAACGGTCCTTTTTTCGATCAAGTGGTACAACGTCATTCTGAGCGGCAGGGTCGAGACGCCTGCCCTCTACGCCGCGGAGACGGCGGCGGGTATCGCAGTCGACCGGGCGGCGGAATCGGTCCTCGGAGGGGCAGACGATCAGATCATTGTCGACTCGCCCGGCGGAGGATACAAAGTCGACGCGGCCACTCTCAGCGCGCTTCGGGAGACGTTCACGGAAACGCTCGCCGACATCCTCGACGGTCAAAGCGTCATCAAAACACGCGTTCCGCTGGGATCGCTGACCGGAAACCAGTTTTTATCGGGCAAAGGGCCGCGTGTGACGGCGAAAACCTACGCGAGATACATGATCTCCT
>JAFWWR010000051.1 GCA_017518025.1 Clostridia bacterium | reverse complement strand
GGGCAGATCCTCATC
This sequence comes from Clostridia bacterium, assembly GCA_017518025.1. GTDB lineage: Bacteria > Bacillota > Clostridia > Oscillospirales > CAG-272 > RUG11130. Next base: position 6,489 of record JAFWWR010000051.1, on the reverse strand, counting down.
GACGGAGTGGACGTGAGGAAGATAAAGATCTCCTCTCTCCGTTCCCACTTCGGGCAGATGCTTCAGGACGTGTTCCTGTTCTCCGGCACCATACGGTCCAATATCGTGCTCCGTCGCGACGACTTCACAGATGACGAGATCATGGCGGCGTGCCGATACGTCAACGCAGACACGTTCATAAACCGTCTGGATAAAGGGCTCGACGAGGTGGTCCGGGAGAGAGGAAACAACTTCTCCGCCGGGCAGAGACAGCTCCTGAGCTTCGCCCGGACGATCATCCACAAGCCGTCGGTCATCATACTCGACGAGGCAACCGCCAACATCGACACGGAGACGGAGCTTCTGATCCAGGATTCGCTGGAGCGGATACGGAATAACGGCATCATGCTGGTTGTGGCGCACAGACTGTCCACCATCCGGCACGCGGACAACATAATCGTTCTGTCCGACGGCGTGATCGTGGAGGAGGGCAGCCATCAGGAACTGCTGGAAAAGCGTGGCAGATACTACCGGCTCTACACCCTCCAGTTCGACCGGGAAAATCTGCTCGACAGCGCGGGATAATAAAAAACAAGCCGCGGAATGATTTCCGCGGCAGCAAAAATGCCTTTGAAGGTGCGGGGACTTTTCTCGAAAAGTCCCCGCATTTTTTTAATTCCGGTTGAAAGCGTCGTCTTTTTCCTCGTCGGAGGCGCCGCCCGCGACTCTGTCGATCTCCTCGTTCGGATGCCAGAGGTAGCTCAGGTGCATCTCCGTGCCCGCGCGGATCTTGCGAAGGTTGACCACGTGGCGCGAGCAGATCGCCGCCACGCCCAGAAGCAGGACAAGAACGCCGACGACGTCCTTCGTCACGATGCCGTAGTACACGGTGAAAATAACGGACGCCGACGGAGCGACAACGCAAATGTAGTCGAGGATCAGAGCAAGAACTATCTCGCCCCCCAGCATGATGAGGAACAGCCGCCAGTCGAAGGCGAGGATCATGCCGCCGAGGCAGGCAAGTCCCTTTCCTCCCTTGAAGCGCATATAGAACGGGAAGATGTGACCGAGGATGCAGAACGTGCCGCAGGTCGCAAGCGCCTGAACGAAATCCGGGAACAGCCACCGGCAGAGCAGGATGGCGAAGAACGCCTTCAGAATATCGAACAGCGAGCAGAGTACCCCGGCGATCTTGCCGAAAACGATCAGCGCGTTGGAGCCGCCGGCGTTGCCGGAGCCCTTCTCGCGGATGTCAAAGCCCTTTATCCGTCCGATGAGGTACGAGGGATTTATTATCCCGACGAAGTAGCCGATGAGGGCGCAGAATACCGGCTCCCACCTCATGAGGCAGATCCCGCGGCCGTGACACGGTATTCGGTCACGTCAAGGACGGTCTCTCCGTCGATCTGGAGCGCGGTGGGCTGATCGAACTTCACGGTGACGTCGCGTCCCTTTATGACCTCCACCTGCTCGGTGTGGTTCACGTGCTCGCCCTTGAAGATCGAGGGGAACGCCATGAGGGTCCTGAGACGGCCCTTGCCGTACATCAGCACGGTGGTGACCGTGTCGTTTTTCAGCCGGTCCTGGTCCGGCGCCGCCATCATGCCGCCTCCGTAGTAGCGGCCGTTCATGGTGGGGGCGATCCAGACTTTCTTATATTCCTTCGTCACGCCGTCCACGGTGACCGTGGCGTTACGGGGCGCAAAGTGGAACAGAAGGCCCTTGATGGCGATGGACGTGTAATTGATGGGTTTATCGGTGGTCTCGCGCATTTTGTCTCCCGTCTCGCAGCAGTAGCCGTCGATGCCGAAGCCGATGCCGTTGATGAAGCGCATGGTCTTGCCGTTTATTGTGACCGTGGGGAGATGCTTTATATATTTTCCGATAAGGACCGGCTCGTCGGGAGCTGTGCCCAGATCGCGAAGAAAGTCGTTGCCTGTGCCGGCGCCGCAGAAGTATACCTCCTCCGGCAGAGCGACGCCCTCCACGTCGTTGACGAAGTGGTTGAGCGTGCCGTCGCCGCCCACGAGATAGAACCTGTCGTCCGCGGGAAACTGAGCGAAGTACGCGCTGACGTCGGTGACGGTCGTCACGTCGGTCATGTCGGCCGTGTCGCCGAGCTTCGCTTTCAGCGCCTCAGCCGCCGCGGTGCCGGTGCGGTTGTTGGATTTCGGGTTATAAAGGATATGGGTGCTCACGGTAAGGTCCTCCTTGGGAAAGCATAAAGATGTCCTCTATTATTCTATCACTTTTTTCTCCGTTTTTCAACAATAATCGACAACGCCGCAGGGACGGAAATATGCACAAATAAAGATGCCTTTTTTTATAATATATATACAATAGACAGAGGGGCGTGTTTAATGATAAAATGGTGTCAAAGGACCGGCGCCCGGTTCCCGGGCCGGATCTCCGGAAGATCACCTCCGTTCCCTCCGAGCGGGGCCTGAAAGGATTATATGCCATGACGATCAAAAGAATGATGTCGCTGATTCTCACCGTATTGTTCCTGTTTTCCGCCGTGCCTGCGGTTTCTTCGGCGGGAAACGCTTTTCCCTTCCGGGACGTGCCGGAGAACAAGTGGTTTTACGGCGCGGTGAAGACCGTCTACGAGGCGGGGATCATGAACGGGATCACCAAGGACAAGTTCTGTCCGAACGACCCCATGACGAGAGGTCAGTTCGTGACCATCATCGCGCGGCTCTCCGGCGACGACGTGGACGGCATGTGGGGAAGCGCGACGTTCTCCGACACGCAAAAATACCGTTTCTACAGCGACGCGCTGGGCTGGTGCGTCGAAAACGGGATCATAAACGGCTACCCGGACGGGACCTTCCTGCCGAACAAACCGATACTGCGGCAGGAGTTCGCCGCGGTGTTCGTGAGATATCTGAAATACAAGAATATCGACGTCAAAAGCGACGATATCGCCGCGAAATTCTGCGACGAGGCGAAGTTCCCGAAGTTCGCGAGAGCGGCGATAGAGACGCTGCGCCTTACGGGGCTCGTGAAGGGCGACAAGGCGGGCAACTTCAACCCGAAGAACGACATGACCCGGGCGGAGATCGCGCAGGTCATAGCCCGTTTCCTCGCCACGGAGCCCGCCGATCCCATGTTTGAAGCGCTGGAGACCATCACCGATCTCAAGTGCCCGACCCACCGGATGGTCCACTACATCGCGGGGAAATCCGCGGTGGAGGCGGAGCAAGGGGACATTTCCCCCTCCCGCATCGGCGCGGCGTTCTGCAAAAAAATGGGGCTCGATCCCGACGTCTACGAGGTGAAGGTGACCTCATCGTCGAACGAGGCCCTCGAGGGCCTTAATTACAACTTTTTCAACTCCTACGACTCGGAAATGATCATGCTCAGACTCACCGTGATGAACAGAGTCACGGGAAAGGTCACCGGGCCGAAACAGGTCACGGTCATGCTGACCTTCGACTACACGAAGGAATACGACGAGATCGGCGTCTGCACGGGAGAGCGCCCGGATGAAAAGATGGAATCCGTTTGGTCGTCTCTTGACGGTCTCTACGTCTTCGACGACGACGGAACGGTCCCCGTTCCGTACAACAACTGCGCGTCCCTCGGCGATCTGTCGCAGTACTTCACCCGGATCCTGCTCGGTCTCGATGACGATCACGATCTCGGTCAGGACAACGGGATCTACGCCCTTGAGCTGGCCGACGGTGATATGGACCGGATCGGCGGACTCCGCGACTCCGGAGGCGCGGTGACCGTGACGGCGAATCTCGTGAACAAAAAATTCGGGCTCAGGACCGAACCGAAAGAGTTGACTCTGACCATTATGAACCGCGCGCAGTGCGAGGAAAAGATGAACGCGCTGACGGCGCAGCTCACGGAGCAAATGGCAGAACTGCGCTCCCTGATGGACGACTGCGGGCGCGCCGGGATACCGACGGACTATGAATATACCGCGTTCCTCGTTCTCGGGATCTTCGCGGACGAGCACATCCCCGACTATATCGATATGCAGGAGTTCAGCCGCGAGCTGTACGTGAGACGGTCGACGGAGAAGGTCTACGATACGGCGAAGGGATCGCTTGAAAAACTGCTGTCGGGCGAAAAGGAGCCGGTGAACGTACCGAAATACGCCTCCGGCGGGATAGACGTCGACGGATTCACCCTGAGAGCGGACACGGTGGACAGCTACGGCAATTTCGAGCGCCGTCCGGTCTTCTTCTTCGGCTACGGGGACGGGTTCGAATATCCGTGGACCTACGTTCCGTACTACGCGGACCTCGGAAGCAACGCGTTCCACTACTATACCCTGGGGTTCGGCTCGGTGGTCCGGCCGGCGACTCCCTCCGACACGGTCGGGGTGAGCGCGGACGGCAAATACGTGGTCGACACCTCCGGGATCGAGCGGGATCTGCTCTATCTGAGCGATCTGAACGACGGACGGCAGGCGGTCTCCTTCATGCTGGTGATAAACGCCGGCTCCCTCATTGAGATCTACCCCGAGGTCGGACCGGTAGGCACCGAAGGCGGAGAGGTGGGGATAAATCTTCACCATCCCAAGGGGCGCGAGGCGGTGGAGGCGTTCCTGCGCGCGGTGATACCGCTCGTGAAAAAATACCCCGCGGTAAACAGCTTCGTCATCTCCAACGAGCCGGCCTTCAAACCGGCGGAATACGGCGACTGGTACGTTCCCATGTGGGTCGATTTCCTCACGGAAAAATACGGCACGGTGGACAAACTGAACGAGGTCTACGGAGCGGACTACGCCGCTCTCGAAGACGTGCCGCTGGCGTACCGGGAGGAACTTATGGTCCGGGACAATCTGTCCCTCGACAATCAGGAATTCGCGACCAAAATACACTCCGAGTGGCACAGGTGGGTCGCCGGGATCGCTCACGAGCTGGCGCCGGATATCCCGATCAGCACCAACCTCAAATCCATTGAATTCGACAGATCCATGCAGCAGTACGGGCTGAGGCCCGAGGACTGGTCGGACTTCCAGGATCTCGGAGGGTGCGACGACGTGCGCGACGACGTGATGTACTACGATCACATCGCCTACGCGGAGGACGCGCCTGTGGTGGATTCCGAGGCGCACATGTACTACGACAGCCGCGACACGTCGTTCACCTACGACATGGATATGATGGTGGAGCGCAATATCTGGCGCGGAGCCATGCACCATCTCGGGATAGGCAACTTCTTCTCCGACGACTACTGGCCGGGCCATCTCGACCACTTCTCCTTCGGCAATTCCGCGTACCGGCCCCTGGCGCGCTACAAGGTCGGCGCGATGACCATGGATCTGAACCGTCTGTCATACGAGGTCGACGCGCTGGTATCGAAGGAGCCGGATATCGCCCTGCTCTACTCCTATCCGTCGCGGCAGTTCACCCTCGGCGACAGCACGGAGGCGACCAACTCCCTTTATCTCGCCGCGCTGAGATGCGGCAAGACCGTGCGGGTCATCTCCGAGGAGCAGATCGAAAAACTGGAAAGCGAAAATATAAAGATACTTCTCATCGGCGACGCGGTCAACGTGTCGGAAAGCACCCTCCGTGCCGTTGACGCGTTCCAGTCCCGGGGCGGAAAAGTGTTCGTCGTCGGTCGGGATTCGCTGACGAGAGACGAGAACAACGTCCCGCACGCCTCGGATCTTCCCCGGAAGATCATGGCGTCGTCCACGGTGTACGGATTCCGCTCGTCGATCGAAGAATACCGCGCCCTGCTGGCGGATTTTCTGAATGAAAACGGAATGCAGAGGGTCTGGATCGTCGACGCCGGGACAGGCGAACCCGTGGGCGGGCGGACCGAGTGGATGTGGGCAGAATACGACGGACGCATCATCCTCACGGCGTATTCCCTGAAAAACGACGAGCCAATCACGGTAAAAGTCATGCTCGACGGCGAGCCGGTCGTCTCGTCGAAGGAGCTGCGGTCAGGCGAGTACTGCGGCGAGACCTTCGAGCTCGTGAAAAACGAGGCGGTCATGCTGGATCTCGGCGCGGCGGGCGCACCCTATTCGGCGTCTCCGGTCAGCGCCGGCCGCACGACCGAAAACGGATTCGAATATGAGGTGACAAACGGCGAAGCGTGCATCGTCCGGTACAACGGAGGCGAGATTGACGTTACGGTCCCCGCCACTCTCGGAGGGTACCCCGTGACCTCCCTCTCGGGATTCGCATTCACCTTCTCGTCACCGGAAGTGCGATCCGTCACTCTTCCCGACTCGCTGACCGAGATCGGCGACTTCGCGTTCTACAAGTGTCCTTCGCTTGAAGAAGTGACGCTCTCCCCCGTGAAGAGGATAGGCAAAAGCGCGTTCTGCGGATGCAGGGCGCTTCGCTCCCTCGAGCTTCCCGACTCTGTCACGGAGATCGACGACCGGGCTTTCTGCAGGTGCGCCGCGCTCGAATCGGTCGCGTTCTCGCAGAATACGCGCAGGATCGGGACCTACGCCTTCCTCGGATGCTCTTCCCTCCGCTCCCTCGAACTGCCGGCCTCCCTGAGGCGGCTCGGCGCCGGCTCGTT
>JAFWWR010000050.1 GCA_017518025.1 Clostridia bacterium | reverse complement strand
ACTTGCCAGACTCAAAATCCTTAACTGAATAACGCCGGTATGATGGAATTGGCAGACGTGCCAGACTCAAAATCTGGTGGTGGCAACACCGTGTCGGTTCGACCCCGACTACCGGCATAAAAGAGAAAAGCAGGCAACGCCCGCTTTTCTCTTTTATTCTGTATGAGAAGTTGTACCGATCCGTCCGCGCAAGTTTTAGTTAGACTCGGCTTATCTCCACCGCGGACGGGGGTTCTGACCCCCGACTGCCGGCATTTAAAGAACGAGGCGGGCGATGCCCGCCTATTGTTTTTTCCTCTGCGGTGATGTATAATGAGAAAAACCCGTCTGTGTAATTTCAACTGTCAGGAGAATGCAATGAAAGAAATAAACAAAAGAAGGTTCAGTCATTTTCTGGATCTCTTCGAAAAAGTTTTTGTTTATTATGCGCTCATCCCGTTTATCGGATGCGTCATCGGTATTCCCGCCCTTGCGGGACTTTTCGATATTGTCATTGTTCCCGTCGTTACCTTGATCGCATACGTGATACTGCACAAAAAAACAGAAACCGATATGCTGAGCGCGGCAAAAATCAATCTTTGGATCACTGCGTTCGCAGCAGTCGTGTTCGCCGTGCTCATGACCGCGACCCGGGGAGATATCAACGGTGTGTTCAGAACGGCGTCTTTGATTATTTATTTCCCGTTTATACTTGCGATGACCGATACAGAGATCTTTATCCTGACCGTTTTCATCACGTACGTCACCGCGACCGTGACCTGCGCGATTTGCGCGAGAAAAGAAATAAAACTGAGGCGTGCGGTCATACCCGCCGTTCTGTTCGTTGCCGCGGCAGTTATTTGCGTGGTCTCTTACGGCAACCGGCCGGCGGTCAGATACGCGGGGCACGGATTCGACTATATGAACGGCTATTCAAGCACGGACTTTAAGGATTACACGGTATACGCGGAAAAATCAAAACTGGTCGTTCCCGACACTAAACCGACGTTTATGATAGAAAAAGAATCCGAAATGCCGGTATTGGACGGAGCGGAGGCGTGTTATCCCCTGTATGCCTCGTTTGCCAAAGCTGTTTACAAAGATATTGACGATATTGAGCGCCGGTTCATCCGTGACAACCCGGAATCACCGGTAAACGGGAAAATAGTCACTTTTACAAACACAGTTCACGGCTTCAACCGTCTTGTGGAAGGTGACGTCGACCTTTTCTTCGGCGCACGTCCTTCCGTCGACCAACTAAGTTATGCAAAGGAGTGCGGCGTCGAGTTGGATATAACGCCCATCGGAAAAGAAGCGTTCGTATTCTTCGTTGAGGAAGACAATCCCGTAAACGGATTGACAAGCGATCAAGTCAGAGCGATATACCACGGAGACATCGAAAACTGGAAAGAGGTCGGAGGAAAAAACCGGAAGATCGTCGCCTTCCAGCGCCCTCAAAACTCAGGATCTCAGACCATTATGGAGTATTTCATGGGAAGGGTCTCCCTTAAGGAGCCCAAGACCTATGAAACTGTCGGCGGAATGGGGGAGACGATAAAACAGGTCGCGCAATATGCAAACGAAGACGGCGCGATCGGATATTCGTTCAGATACTTTGTCGAGGAGCTGTCTCAGGAAAAGGGAGTAAAGCTTCTGGTGATCGACGGAGTGGAGCCGACGCTCGAAAATATAGAAAACGGCAGTTATTCTCTTTCGGTCGATCTTTGCATGATCACCCGGAAGGGCAATTCCGATCCGCAAGTCGAGAAAATGAAGGATTTTATCTTGTCCGACGCGGGGCAGGAGATCATTCGCAAAACGGGGTATGCCGGGCTGAGCGATTGATGCATCTTCAGGCATATTGCTGTTCACTTCGGAGCCATACGACAGGCTGACCATTCTAAACGAATACCAAAAAACGCCCCGAGGGGCGTTTTTCTTTTCGGTTTTTCTCACACATCTACCGCGGTCAGTCTGCGGTAGCCGTCGGCGGCGAAGACCGGGCGGGATCCTCTTCCCTCACCCGGACCGCAACTGCAGGTTGCTTGTTTTTCAGGCAAAATTGATGTACAATATGATCACAGGGAGGTGCTTAAATGGACACTAAGGAGATCATAAGAGAGTTGAGAACGAAAAACGGTCTGTCCCAGGACGAGCTTGCCGAAAAGGTCTACGTGACAAGACAGGCGGTTCCCGCTGGGAAAACGGAGAGACCGTTCCGAACACCGATACGCTGAAACTGCTTTCAAATCTGTTCGGCGTATCGATAAATACCCTACTGGGATCGCCCCGGCAGCTGATCTGCCAATGCTGCGGGATGCCCCTCGAGGACGGGATCATCGGCAGGAACAGCGACGGCTCGCTGAACGAGGACTACTGCAAATGGTGCTACGACTACGTGAAAAGGTACGACGAGCTCAGCGACGACGGTCAGTTTGAGGAGTTCAAAAATAAACTCATCAACGAGATAAACAGCCTCGAGATTGAGGGAATGCCAAAAATAGAGTGGCTGAACCCCCTGGATGGCAATTTCGTCAATCTCGAGTACCCGCTTCCCGGCGGAACTTCCGCAAAGTTCCTCGACGACGGAACGACGTACCTCGGCACGCAGCTCGAGCCGGAATTCGGCGGAGACAGGTGCTTCGGCGTCCTGGCGAACATGGATTTCATCCTGATCTGCACCTACGCGGAAAACGGCGCCGACCCGGAGCTTGTACTGTATAAGAAGAGGTAAAAAAAGAGTATGTTCATTTAATCCTCTGGCGCTTCTCAAAAAAACTTGACAAATACATTTCAGAATGTTATAATCACACAAAATCAGGAAAGGAGAAACGGCAATGCTCAGATCATCGGCAAAAATGAATAACATGCTCATGTCCACTGTAGCTGTACTTTACCGGCTTCCGATGGGCTTGCATTGTTGCGCCGTTTTTCCCTGATATTTGAAAAATATCCGAAAGAATCCGGCAACGGTGTAAGTCTGAAAACAAGGCTTACACCGTTTTTATATTTATGAAATCAGGAGGTTAAAAAAATGATCGCCGACAAAGAAAAGATCCTGAAAAGGTACGAGAAAGAAGACGAAGACGGCCGCTTCCTCAAATCACGCAACGGATCCATGGAGTTCTTCTACACGAAAAAGCACCTTTCGGATTTTATCACACCCGACTCGCGCGTTTTGGAGATCGGCTGCGGGACGGGATATTACGGACTGTTTTTTTCCGACAAATGCGCCGAATACGTGGGAATAGATCTTGTACCGAAGCATATTTCCGTTTTCAATGAGAAAATTGCCGAAAAAGGCCTGAAAAACGTCAGATGCGCGGTAGGAGACGCAACGGATCTTCACGATATCGACAACAACAGTTTCGACGTCGTTCTGAGTCTCGGGCCCATGTATCACCTTTCGGAGTCCGAGCGGCAAAAAGCTTTTGCAGAGTGTGCGAGGATCTGTAAGCCGGGCGGCATAGGCGCGTTCGCGTATATCACGTCCTGCGGGGTGTACTCCGGCGCTTGCATCGATTACGGCGAAATCTACCCGAACGAACTTACAAACAAAAACGTTCTCGGCCTCGGCACCGACGATCTTCGTCCCGGTCTGTTCTGGTACACAATGCCGGAAGACATCGAATCGGAGGCCAAAACGTACGGCTTTGAAAAGATAGTGAACTACGGAACCGATTTCTTCATCTTCGACAAAGTCGTAAATGAAATGGACGACGAGAAATTCGAACTTATGCGTCCCCTGTACGATCGGATCACATCAAGCGAAAGCTGCACAGGCCTCAGCAACCATGCCCTGCTGATTTGCAAAAAGAAAGACTCCATTCACGCCTGACCTATGGACAAATCGCCCGGGATATGGTATACTTTTCCCGTGCCGGGGTTTTTCCACGACGCGTATCCTCCCCCGCCATGCGGGGGCACGAAAGGCACACGGATGAAGATCATCGAAAACAAGAATTTCCCCTCTGAGAGGGCGCTCTACAACTCATCGGACGTTCTGCTGAGGAACTGCACGTTCGAGGGCGAGGAGGACGGAGAATCCGCCCTCAAGGAGTCACGGAACGTCCGGCTCGAAAATTGCCGCATGGACCTCAGATACCCTCTGTGGCACGACAGCACGGCGGAGCTTTTTGAGTGCGGAATGACCGAAAACTGCCGGGCGCCTCTGTGGTACTCGGAAAACGTCAGAATCAGATCATGCCGCCTTCACGGCGTCAAGGCGCTCCGGGAGTGCCGCGGCGCGGAGTTCTACGATACGGAGATCGTCTCTCCCGAGTTCGGCTGGCGGAACCGCGGGATCGTGATGGAAAACTGCTCCGTCACGGGAGAATACGCCTTCTTCTCGTCGTCCGATATACGGCTCAAGGGGATAAAGTTCTCAGGAAAATACTCCTTCCAGTACGTGGAGAACCTGGTAATCGAGGATTCGGTTCTTGACACCAAGGACGCTTTCTGGCACGCGAAAAACGTGACCGTCCGCAATTCCGTGGTGAACGGCGAATACCTGGGGTGGTACTCCGAGGGGCTGACTCTCGAAAACTGCAGAATAAAGGGGACGCAGCCCCTGTGCTACTGCAGAGGGCTCCGGCTCGTCGACTGCGAAACGGAGGCGGCGGATCTCTCCTTCGAGTATTCGGACGTGGATGCAGACCTTAAAGGAAACGTGGTCTCGGTGAAAAATCCGCGCAGCGGCCGCATCGTCGCCGACTCCATCGGCGAGATCATCCTGACGGACGACAGCGTTTACCCTTGCGAATGCGAGATAAAAGTGAGATAAAACGACAGACCGGCTGACGCCGGTCTGCTTATTTACACGCCCGGTACGGCGAATCCCAGTCCCACGCCGAGAGCGGCGGAGATCAGGATCACGAAGACCGGATGGATCTTCTTTTTCCCGAAAAGGAGCGCCGCCGCCACGGCGAATACGCCGAGGGAGATATATAGAGCGCCGCTTTTAAAAATACCCCATGAAAAACCGTCCGGGAGGAACACGGAGCCCGCCACTGACAAGGCCGCCGCTCCGATGAGTCCCACCACCGCGGGCTTGAGCCCCGACATCACGCCGCTTACACCTTTGCTGTTCCGGTAGCGGTCGAAAAAGACGGCAACGATGAGGATTATGACGAAGGACGGAAGGACCACACCCGCCGTGGCGCACAGCGCGCCGGGGAATCCACCCTTTTCCGACCCGATGAACGTGGCGATGTTGACCGCAAACGGTCCGGGGGTCGACTCGCTGACGGCGATGAAATCCACAAGGGCGCCCCGCGTCATCCAGCCGCGGGAGATCACCTCCGAACCGATCAGCGGGATCATGGCGTAACCGCCGCCGAAGGTAAACGCGCCGATCTTCAGAAACGTGAGAAAGAGAAACAGAAAGATCATTCCTTCTCCCTCCTTCCCGCAACGTACGAGTGAACAAGGCCGAAGACGGCGCAGCCGATGATAACGTATACCGGATCCACCGGAAGGGCTGCCGTCACGATGAAGGCAAGCGCCATTATGACGTATGAAAAAACGTTTTTAGGCGCTTTGCGGTACATGGAGACGAGAGCACGGATTATCAGCGCGAGCACTCCCGCGCGGATGCCCATAAAGGCGTAACGGACGGCGCGGAAGGTGTAAAACCGGCGCAGGAGAGCGGACAGCGCGAGAATTATTGCAAAAGACGGCAGGATGATCCCCAGGGTCCCTGCGACGGCGCCGGCGAAACCGGCCGTCCTGTAACCGACGTAAGTCGCCGCGTTGACGGCGATAGGCCCGGGCGTGGATTCAGCCACCGCAACCACTTCAAGCAGTTCCTCTCCCGTGATCCATTTTTTCTTTTCCGCGACTTCCCTTTCAATCAGAGGGATCATGGCGTAACCGCCGCCGAAAGTGAACGCGCCTATCCTGAAAAACGTCAAAAACAGCTGCCACAGCAGCATCAGTTTCTTTTTCACGGCGGTTCCACCTCCCCGGCATTTTACTGCAGTACATTTTATCACTTTACCGCGTTTCGGTCAAGACCGCGCCCGGGGTTGACAACCGGTCCGTTTTATGATAACCTTGTTCCGGAGACAAAAACCGGTCTGCCTCAGAGCAGCCGATCACGAAAGGAGCCGCCATGACAGCAAAAACCAAAGCTTCCGGGAAAACGGGGGTCGGAATGAGGATCATCCTCTTCATCGCGGGGATCGCATTGATCGCGCTGTGCCTCAGAGGGGTGGCGCTGACCTTCTTCGGCGCGACGGCCACAGCGGAGATCTACGACGTCGACAAAAAAACCGAGTATTCAAACAGCGACAACAAGAGAAATATTTCGGACTCCAAGACGGTCATCAGACAGTCCTACAGGTTCACCGTGGACGGCAAGGAGTATAAGGGAGTCCACCAGGTATCGAAGAAAAATAAGGTCGGAGGTGTCATCAGGGAGGACCAGAAGTTCGTCGAGGACAAAATGTCGCAGAAGACGATCAAAGTGAAATACCTGAAGTTCTGGCCGGGGCTGAACAGCGCCGAGGAAGCGGCAAAGCCCGGACTCGGCACCGTCCTCTACGGGCTCGGCGGTGTGCTCGGCATAATTCTGCTGGTCTTCGCCTTCAAACCGTCCCGAAAGAAAAAAGCGCCCGAAGCGGTCGTCCCTCCTCCGCAGACCGGCGGAGCGGTATGTCCTTACTGCGGCGCGCCGGTATCCGGTCCTTTCTGCCCGAACTGCGGAGCAAAGCTCGGAGAATAAAGCGAAACGTTAAAGTCCCCCTCGCCGGGGGACTTCTGTTTTGCGCTGAAAAATGTTGATTTGAGGCGCGATCCGTGATATACTTACGAGAGAATGAAACACGCGCCGAAAGGTAAGAAAAAATGGAAAAGTATCTTGAATGCGCGGCGGTCTCCGGCACACACGGAGTCGCCGGAATGATAAAACTTAAAAGCTTCGCCGACTCCCCGGAGGCCCTCGCCGCGGTGAAGACGCTCTACACGAAGGAAAAGGACGGGACGCTTAAGGAATGGAAAGTTGAGCGCGCCTTCGTCCACAAGGGCGCCGTGGTGGTAAAGCTCGAGGGGCTGGACGACATGAACCGCGCCATCGCCATGAAGGGAACGGTCTTTTTCGCCGACAGAGATTCTTTCACTCTCGGCGAGGGTGACTTTTTCGTGGCGGACGTGATAGGTCTCCCCGTCGTCGACGAGGAAAGCGGCGAGCGGATCGGCACTCTCGCCGATCTCATCACCGACCGGGTCCAGCATCTGTACGTGGTGAAAAAGGACGACGGCAGCGAGTTCATGATCCCCGGCGTCGGCGAATTCATAAAGAAGCAGATCACCGAAGGCGACGGAGCGGGCGTATACGTCCGTCTCATCGAAGGGATGGGTGAGTGACGTGAGGATCGACGTGATGACGCTCTTCCCGGATCTCGTGGACACGGTGCTGTCGGAAAGCATTATAGGCAGAGCCCGAAAAAGCGGTGCGCTGGACGTGCGCGTGCACAATATACGGGACTATTCCGAGGATAAGAACAGACGGGTGGACGATACGCCTTACGGCGGAGGCAAAGGGATGCTCATGGCCGCTCCGCCTATCTGGAACTGTTATTCTGCAATCGTCGAAAACCGCGGCAAAGACGCGCCTAAGGCGCGGGTCGTGTACATGAGCCCCCGGGGAAAGCTGCTGACCCAGGATCTCGCCCGGGAACTGTCGGGAGAAGACGGTCTCATCATTCTGTGCGGCCACTACGAAGGGGTCGATCAGCGGATCATCGACGAGATCGTGGACGACGAGATCTCCGTCGGCGACTACGTGCTGACCGGAGGCGAGATACCCGCCTGCATCCTGGTGGACGCGGTGGGGCGGCTCTGCGACGGCGTGCTGTCCGACCCCGAGTGCTACGAGAACGAATCATTCTCCGACGGGCTGCTGGAATATCCCCAGTACACGAGACCCCCGGTGTTCCACGGAATGGAGGTGCCGGAGGTGCTCCTCAGCGGACACCACGCCAACGTCGACAAGTGGCGGCTTGAAAAGGCCCGGGAGATCACACGGGAAAGACGGCCCGATCTTCTCGGAGAGGACGGATCAAAGTAGACCGAGATAGGCGAGGAGCCCGTTCGCCACGCCTACGGCGAATTCCGTGGGGCGGGAACGCATAAGCTCCGCGTCGTAGGGATTCGTGATGAAACCGAGCTCCACCAGCACGGCGGGCATGGCGGTGCGCCGCAGTACGTACAGGGACGGCCGCGGCATCACGCCCCGATCGCGCAGACCGGTGACCGCATTGAGCTGAAAAAGTATGTTCTCCGCCAGGGGGTAGGCGCGGCCGGATCTGCTGTAAACGAACGCCTCCGACCCCGACGCGCTCTCCACCGAGGACGCGTTGGTGTGCAGGCTGATGAAGTAGTCCGCGCCCCATGAATTTGCGCCGTTTACCCTTGCCGCAAGAGACGTGGCAAGAGAAGTGCCGAGCTGCGTCGCGGCCGTGGGGCGGGAGAGCCGCGTCTCAAAGCCGTTGGCGTTCAGGATATCCGCAAGTTCCCTGCCGATGACGAAGACCAGGTCCTGCTCGCGCAGACCGTTCCCTTCCGCTCCTGCGTTGGGATTGACCGGGTTGTGACCCTGATCTATGTAGATTTTTGTTGCCATGATGTGATCTCCTTTCGGGAGGCGTTCCGTCTCCCGTATCATTCTATTCCCCGGGTCGTTTTTTGACACGGGCGGGAGGTGTTTTTCCCTGAAAGATCTGCAAAAGGCGCTGAGTCCGGTGCGGCGCGCCGTGGAAAATTACGACATGATAAAGCCCGGCGACCGTATCGCCGTGGGCCTGTCCGGCGGCAAGGACTCCATCGCTCTGCTCTATATTTTAAGCGGCCTGCGGCGGTTCGACGATTTCACGTTCGAGCTTTGCGCCCTGACCGTGGATCCGGGCTTCGGGAACGTCGCCTCGCAAAGGATCGCGCCGGCGGACTTCTCCCCGCTGACGGAGTTCTGCGAGAGGATCGGAGTCCCGCACACGGTGGTGAAAACGGACATCGCCCGGGTCGTGTTCGACCAGCGGGGCGAGGACAACCCCTGCAGTCTGTGCGCGAAGCTCCGGCGGGGCGCGCTGGTGAACGAGGCGGAACGTCTGGGGTGCACGGCGCTGGCGCTTGGTCATCACCTGGACGACGCCGCCTCCACCTTTATGCTGAATCTTCTGTTCGGCGGCAGGATCGGGTGCTTCTCCCCCGTGACGGAATATGAAAAACTGCGGCTCATCAGACCGCTGATCTACGTGAGGGAGCGGGAGATACCGACCTTCGTCGAGCACAATTCCCTGCCGGTCCTGCCGAAAGTCTGTCCCGAGGACGGCGAGACCGAACGGGAGAGTATGAACAGACTTCTCGAATCGCTGGGGAAGGAATACGGACCCGTCCGGGAGAGGATCGTCGGCGCTCTGGAGCGCGGCGAGATCGACGGATGGGCCCGCCCGAAAGAATAAAGAAAAAAATCGCCTCATACCTATGTGTGAGGTGATCTTTTATGTTCAGAAAAATCAAGCGGGAGCTCTCCTGCCTCGGCGAAATAAAAGTGAGACTCGCCGTTCTCGTCGCCGTGGCCGCGGTCCTCGGTATCCTGACCTGGGTGACCTGCGGGAACGTCACAGTCTTCAGGCGACTGCTGAAATTCCCGCCGTTTTCGGCGCCGATCCCGGTGATGTTCTTTCTGTGGATCGTAATATACGCCCTCTTCGGTCTGCTCGCCGCACTCGCCGCAGGAGCCGAAAAATGCAGGTGCAGTCCGCTCTTCTCCGCCGTGGCGTCCTATTTTCTCGCGTTGTTCTGGTGCCCGCTGTTCTTCGGAGGACGGTTCTTCGTCGCGCTGGCGGCTCTTTTGCTCTCCCTCTGGGCGATCGCGCTGACGGCGGCCCGGGCGGGGCGGTATTCCGTCACGGTATTCCTTCTCTGCGTCGTTCTCGGCGCGGCGGAGGCATATTTCTTCTACGTCACCGCCGGGGGCGCGATACTCAACTGATTGCGCGCCGATTTTGATGAAAAAAGGTTGACAAATCCGGCGGAATAATGTATATTATCTATATGGGAAAAGGTCGCCGCATCCGGCGAGTCCCGTGACGTCCGCGACAAACGCACGTTTCCCCGCGGACAAGGAGAAAGGAAAGGTTTTCAAAATGAGAAAGTTCAGGATTCTCTCGCTTATTTTCGTCGCAGTTTTCGCGCTCCTCAGCTGCGCTTCCTGCTCGAAGGCCGTAACCGCGCACGTGTTCCTCACCGTCATAGAGACCAAGATCATGCCGGACGGAACTGAGAAGGAAACTCTTATCGCCGGTCCCATGTGGGCTGATATAAAGGGCACGGAGGCAAATCCGCCGACGGTCCTCCAGGCCACAAGGGAGATCCTCGAGGCGAACGGGATCAAATACACCTACGACGAGGACACCGAGAGCATCACCGCCATAAAGAACAAGAAGGAAAGCAAAGCCAAGGGCGTTGTCACGGGGTGGATCTTCGAGCTGAACGGAGAAGAGCCCAATACCCGTGCGAAGGACACCGAAATATTCGACGACGACGGCATCGTTTACTACCTCAAGTCCTGGGTCAACGAGGACGTGGAGGGATCCGGCGAGGATGAGGGCGGCAGCGAGACCGTTGCCGATACCGAAGCCGGCGCTGACGAGGCCGGCGACTGATAAACTGTCATCGGGTCTTGATATTTGACCGGAACGGCGGCGTTCTCACGAGCGCCGCCGATTCAAGTTTTTCGGCGGGATCCCGCGGAAAGGAGGACGGAATGAAAAAACTGATACCCGCAGTTTTGCTCCTCGCGCTCGTTCTGACCTCCTGCTCTTCCCTGCGGGCTGAAAAAACCGCCGATTTTTTCGCAATGGATACGTATATGTCCGTGAAGTACTACGGCGGACCTGACGGAGAGAGCGAGAAACTGGAAACCGCCGCCGCGGAGCTTGAGAAAAAACTCTCCGTCACGAAAGAGGACAGCGAGATCGCGCGGCTCAACCGCGACGGGCGGGCGAAGCTCTCAGGGGAGACGGAAAAGCTGCTGACCGGCGCCCTCGATCTGTGCCGTGAAACGGAGGGCGCTCTTGACGTGACCGTTTACCCCGCCGTCCGGGCGTGGGGTTTTACCACCGGGGAGCACCGTGTACCCGATAAAGACGAGATCGACGGGATCGTCGGGAAGATCGGATACGGAAACGTGACCGTCGGCGGAGGCGAGGCGGCCCTGCCGGACGGGTATATGGTAGACCTCGGCGCCGTGGCGAAGGGATACCTCGGCGATAAACTGGCGGAAATACTTAAAGAAGACGGCGTCACGTCCGCGCTGCTGGATCTGGGCGGCAATATACGCGCAGTAGGCGAAAAGCCCGACGGCTCTCCCTGGCGTATCGCGGTGCGCGATCCCGCGGGCGACGGGGTGATCGGGACTCTTCCACTTAGGGATGAGACCGCCGCCACGTCCGGAGGATACGAGAGATACTTCGTGGACGAAGACGGAGAGATACGGTGGCACATCATAGACCCCGCGACCGGGTATCCGGCGAAGGCGGGGCTGATCTCAGTTACCGTTATCGGGAAAGACGGATTGAGATGCGACGGCCTCTCCACGGCTCTGTTCGTGATGGGCCGGGAGAAATCCGTGTCATTCTGGCGGGAAAGGCGGGATTTTGAGATGATCCTCGTGACGGATGACGGAAAGATCCTCATTTCCCCGGGACTCTCCGGGATGTTTGAGCCGGAAAAGGGGTCCTCGTACTCCGTCGAGGTGATCGGAAATGATTAAGACTAAGGTTTGGATCGGGATTATCGCCCTTGTCGCGGCGGTGTGCGCCGCTCTGACCGTCTTCATCTTCGCGGGACGCCGCAAGGGGCGCACCGTGGAGATTGTCTCCGACGGGAAGGTCGTCATGACGGTCGATCTCGACCGGGTGACCGAAGAGACGACGTACGACATCCCCGCGCCGGGAGGCGGTCACAATCTGGTGACCGTGGCTCCGGGGAAGATCTGCGTGTCCGAGGCGGACTGCCCCGACAAGACCTGCGTCAGGATGGGGTGGCTTTCCGACGGCAACGCGCCCATCGTGTGTCTGCCGCACAAGCTTGTCATAAGGCCGGCTGGCGGCAGTCAGGGAGCCGACGCGGAAGCGAGATAAGAAAAAACGGGAGGAGGCGGCCGGGATGGCGAAAAGAATAACGAAAGACGCGATCCTCACGGCGCTTGCTCTGGTCATTTTCGTGGTGGAGGCGCAGATACCGCCTCTGGCTCCGATCCCGGGGATCAAACTGGGGCTCGCCAATATCGTGACCGTGTGGGCGCTGATGGCCATCGGCCCCGCGGACGCGTTCGGGATACTGATCTGCAGGATCATCCTCGGCGGGATCTTCACCGGGCGGCTGCCGTCGCTGATTTTCTCCCTCGCGGGCGGGCTTCTGTCGTTTGCGGTCGTTCTGCTCGTAAAAAAACTGCTCACGGAAAGGCAGATTTGGGTCGCCGGAGTGATCGGAGCCGTGTTCCACAACGCGGGGCAGCTCGCGGCGGCGGTGATCTTGTATCGCACCACCGCGGTGCTGGTCTACACGCCCGTGCTGATCCTTTCCGGCATCGT
>JAFWWR010000049.1 GCA_017518025.1 Clostridia bacterium | reverse complement strand
TTTGACTGTGTTTGCAGCCGGATCACTCGAAAAATCCCGCGGGACGATCTATCGTCCCGCGGGATCATCGATTGAAATCACATCTCCGGCGTGAGCGTGAACACGCGGGTGTCGTGAGAGGCGACCTCGCATGAGAAGACTCCGAACTGCTCGGGGAACGTCTCTCCGGTCCACTCGTCCCGGACGGTCATTCCGGAAGCACGTCGCTGAACATGATGAGGTTTACGGTGACGCGCTCCTGTTCGGTCAAGGGTTTGAACGTACCGTTTTCATACATCATTTCAAGCGCCATGACCGCTGTCTCGTTACCGATAAACGATCCCGCATTCCACGCGACGATCAGGTCCTGCATCTGAGGGGGATACCGTTTCGCGATCTTCATTGCGTGTTCGAGCGCGTAGGATGCAAACTGTTCCTTGATCTTTTCGTCGAGTTTCGGGATCCGGTCGTAGAAATCGGTGTCGTCGCCTTTGTAAACCATGATCATGACCTTGCCGTCGCCGTCGATAAACCCACGTTCCTTCAGACGGTTGAACTTTTCCGCGTTCGTTACCCTGTCGGTCAGCTTTCCCTTTATCAGCTCGTATACATACTCGTAATCCTCATAGCGGTTATTCCTCCACGCTCCCGTCCTTGTGTCAAAGCGGCTGTCGATAGCCCATGATTTGACGGCGGAATATTTGCCCGGACCTCTCCACATATTCCCACACGCGTCGTAATACCCGTCGGGTATTTTCGATACGTATTCAGGATCGGTGCATTCTGAGGCAAGCTGAACGGACGCGATAAATTCCCCTCCGTCAAGCGTGGTGATCCTGTACTTCGACAAATCGAGTTTTACCGAATCGAAGTCGATCGTACACTTGTTCGCGATGCCGTAAAAGATCGCCGCCGCTTCAAGCAACTCGCGGTTCCCGCTCGGGATATAAACGTCTTTTATTTCCTTCACGGCTTCTCTGATCTTGGGAACGTACTCGTCAAGGAGTATCTTTGCCGCTTCGCGTTTCTTTTCAAATACGGCGTCCGCCTCCTCGTTTGAATATGTGCGCGGGCTGAACTGCACGTACGTCGTGAACCTGCCGCCTTTAGTTTTTACGATGAAGCCGTTGTTCTCGAGAAGTTTGATCCTGTCCTCGATGAACACCGGTGTCACGCCGAGCTCTTCCGCGATCTCGCTACTATTCTTCGGCTCAAAGTAAACGCTGTAAACGATATTCAGATTCAGCTTGTCGCCGAGGTAGTATTCCGGGCCTCCGTGTTCCCCCGGAGTTCCACTGTGCCCGAAATCCGTGGCTTCAACGGGATGAATGCCGAGTTCTCCGATCTTCCTTTCCATAATAAAACCTTCTTTCAATTCTTTTCTCGCCTTGTTCAGGTGCCACTTCACGGTGCCGACCGGAACGGCAAGCCGCGAAGCAATAGACCTGATCGGCTCATTCTTGTAGTAAAAACGGAAAACGATCTCGCGCCTTTGCGAGGAGAGGAAAGCGATCTCTCTTCTCAGCCTGTCGGTCTCGCCCTCATCGTCCGCGATCTCGTCGTAATACGGGATATCGCCCATCTCGTCTATCGAGACGCCGCTTTGCCTTTTTACCCTCGACACGTATTTCGCGTACGTATTCTCGCAGATCCGCCAGATATACCCCTCCGGGTTTACGATCTCCTCTGCGCCGAGTAAGGCGCGGTACGCCTCTGCCGTCATTTCAGCGGCGAGCTCTTCCGCCTCGTCGTATGAAAATGACTTTTTGTATGCGAAGCCGTATATTTTTTGGAGGTATCCCGTTATAAGGACGTCTGCTTTCGATTTTTCCATTTTTACCGTTCTCCCGAGCGCTCTCGTCTATATAGTGGCTCGGTTTGAAAAAAGGTTGGTACTTTTCAAATTTTTTCGACACGGGAGCTTCCGCGCGCGCACGTATCCCGCGGGATGATCTATCATCCCGCGGGATCATCGATTGAAATCACATTTCCGGCGTAAGCGTGAACACTCGGGTGTCGTGAGACGCGACCTCGCATGAGAAAACTCCGAACTGTTCGGGGAACGTCTCTCCGGTCCACTCGTCCCGGACGGTCATTCCGATGCCGCCGCTGAGGCCAAGCTCCTCCCAGCGGAAGGAGAAACGGTTGGTCTCGAGCCCTCTGTTGAGCACCGCCACGGCCCAGCGGAAATCGGACAGCTCCTTTGTCCACAGTTCCCTGCCGTGGTATTCCGACGACACGCGGCGGGCGGGGATGACCAGCGGATCCTGGTCGATGGCGATAAGATTCCTGTTTTTCAGCGTCTTCAGCGATTCCTCGTCAAGCTTATTGAGGTCCGCGCCGATGATCAGCGGAGACGACGTCATGCACCACAGAGCGAACTGGGTCCTTCCCTCCGCGTCGGTGAGGCCGTTGCCCAGTTCCATGAACTGTGAGTTGCCTTTGATGCCCACCACGAGGAAGTCGGGGTCGCTGATGCCGCCCGCTCTGGTGAACGGGATGGAATCGGAGCCGTATTCGTCCATGGCGCCGAGGATACCGCGGTACTGATACGTCTCGCGGGAAAAGCTGTCGCGGATGTCGCCTCCCACGCGCCACATATCGCCGACCCCGTGTGCCCACAGCCACGGGCGCGTGGAGCCGTGCTCGCACATGGAGTAGATGATGTCTCTGCCGCATTCCTTCAGCGCGAGCCCCATTTTGATGTACTCCGCCACCAGGTTGCGGGGACCGTCGCCCTCCTCGGGATGATTGTCGTATTTCACAAGGTCGAATCCCCACTCGGCGATCCTTTTTGCGTCCTCACGCTCGTGGCCGAGAGTCCCCGCCTTGTGCCACCAGGTGGTGCGTCCGCATCCGAGATAGCATCCGGCCAGCAGCCCCTTTCCGTGAATGTAGTCCGTGAGCCATTTCATCCCCCGGGGGAAGGCGTCGTCTCTGCTGACAAGCTGTCCCTCGGCATTTCTCTCCACCTCGAGGTAGCCGTCGTCGATACCGACCATGTTGTAACCCACCTCGGCGAG
>JAFWWR010000003.1 GCA_017518025.1 Clostridia bacterium | reverse complement strand
TTGAATCCCATCATCCTTCCGAAGGCCGCGAGTGCCTTTATATCGCCGGCGTAAACCATGGCGGAGTGATGGGTGCCTCCCGCAAGGGAATACGCTTTGAGGAAGTGCGGCAGATCAGTGAGGGGCGTCATCCACCCCTGGATTCCGGCAGAGTACGCTCCCGTACTCGATCCGCAGTCCAGAAGTTCCACTTCGGACAGGATAAGAGAGAAGCCGTCCTCCATCGGCGCAAGATTCACCAGCACCGCCTCGCCGGGTCTGAAGCATCCGCCCAGCGCCACCGTATCGCCGCATGAATTGTAATTGAACTCGTTGTCGTCGAGAGTGGGCGTCCACTGGGAGAGATTCGGGTTCATCTCACCCATATGGCTCATAAGAATGGTGTTCTCTTCCCAGTCGGGACAGAACATCTCGCAGAACGTGGTTTCGGGGAACGCACGGATGAGAGAGGCCACGAGACCGGCGGTGAGGTTGTCGCCTTCACCCGCGTAGCCCTGTCCCCGGCCCATGACCTTGCAGCATTCGACGAAGGGCATCTTGGGGAGACCCGATTCGTCCGCGTGAAGGAAGTTCACGGTAACTCCGTCGAGTCCTTCCGCCTCCATCCACTTGCGGATCGCCAGGCCCGTTTTTGTGGACAGTCTGTAATTCTCTTCGTTCTTGACCCGGACGTTGAAATTCTCTCTGTCGTACGCGATCTCGTTCTCTATCTCCGCGTCCGTCACAAGGGCGAGATACTTTTCGGTATCTGCCGGGGTCATCCTGACGGTTCTGGCGCCGATCTTTTTCTCATATTCCTCATCGGAGATCCGGAAGTCTCCCATTCCTTCAAATTCGCCGCCCACCATGCCGATGCGGCACTCGCGGAAAGTCTTCGCGGCGTAAGCGGCGCGGATGCGGCCGCACAGCTCGTCGAGAACCGGGGAATTCGAGACGTGACCCACGCAGAGCTCGTAACTTATCCTGTTCCGTTTCAGGAGATTGCACATGTCCTGAACGCCGTGGATGCCGTGGTTGTCCATTATCCGGTCTTCCGTTTCGGCGAACTTTATAAGCTCGCGGTCCGGCGTGGTGTCGAAGACGATTATCGGCGCTTTGAGCGATTTCAGCGCGTCGATAGACTCAAGCGAGGGGGAGTAGGCCAGGTGCTGGGTTATGACGGCGCAGATCTCCGGGTCCGCGTTGAACTTCGCGGCGGCGCGGTCGAACTCCGGCTTGATCCGGCAGATCTCGTCCGCCGGGACCACTTCGAACCCCCGGTCCTCGATCATCTTTATGAGCTTGTTCATGTAGGCGACCACCGGGTCCCGCCACTTGATATTACTGTCGTCATACAGTTTTATGTAGAACGGCAGGTATCCCACTTTGATCTTTTCCATAATATCTCCTTATTCTCCGTAGATCGAGCGGCGCGCGCCGTCGATCAGTTTTTTCGCGTTGCCGTACATCATGTCCGAGACGTCTTCCCTGCTGCATCCGAGAGCCGCGCACGCGCGCTTGAACGCAAGCAGCTCCTCGTATGCGAAGAAGGTGATCTTTTCGGCTTCCTCCGGGCTCACCTCGCGGAGGTGTCTGTCCTGGGACGGGTCTCCGTAGAGCCCCGGCGGGACGAGATTTATGTACGTTCCGTTCTCCTCGATCCGGCGGGTCCTCATCCTGAGGATCGGCATGTCGGAGCCGAACATCAGATGCTCCGGGCCCGCGTTGCGGATCACCTCTGTGATGGCGTACTCGCAGCAGTTGGCCGTGAAGTCGTACATCAGATCCGGGACGCGGTTCAGATAATCCGTGAACGCGTTTCCTATATCCTCCCTGACGTAGGCGCGCCCTATGTGGGCGATAATGAGGCGGACGTTCGGGAACAGAGACTTGATCTCAAGTATCTGCTCAAGGTTCACGGGGTCTTTCAGCCGTCCGCTTCTCGGGATGTGGAGCATGACGACCGCTCCCATCTCGTCCATGCGCTTCAGCTGTTCCTTGGGGAAAAAGTCGAAGATGCGGATCTCGTTCTCCGGTATGTACGCCGGGGCGAGATCGAGATAGGATTTGATGCCGACGAATCCCCCGCGCCGGATCATACGCTCCACTTCATCGGGGCTCTGGGTGGGATGGCTGAAGTAAAGAGCCGGCCAGCCGGTCTTTTTCGACGCCTCGGAGACGTATTCGTTATTCGCCCGGGCGCTGTCCACGCTGTGGACTTCGTTGGCGAACATGAGGGCGGACACGTCCTTGCCCGGGAACATGAGCCGGTAAGTCTCGATGAGGTCCTCTATGCTGTCGTCCTTCGCCACGAGAGAGGGCCATGCGACGGTCCTCGCCTCGAGATACGCCGGTTTCGGCGTGGTCAGGGAATCGAGCCACACGTGGGCGTGAACGTCCAGTATTTTGTCGGGGAGGAAGTCTCTCAGCTCCTCCTCATAAATCCGTTTGTCGTTTTCGGTAACTTCAAATAAAGCCATAGTATCATCTCCGGACTAATAATTACGGATATATTATATCATGAAAAAAACGGTATGTAAACGCTTAATTGATTGCGATTTTCATTGACAAATCGCGTTTTTTCCGTATAATTAAATTGGATAAAAAAGCGGGGAGACGTTATGGAATATTTTATCGGACTTGATATAGGCACGTCGGCGGTCAAGGGCGCGCTGATGAGCGCGGACGGCGATATAATAAAGGTCACGGACAGGAAATTCGAGTATGTTTTCGAGGGCTTTTTCAAGCTTCTCGAGCCGGATCACTTCGTCGGGGCCTGCTGTGACGTCATTCGCGAGCTTTCCTCCTCGGCGAGCGGCAGGATAGCGGCGGTCTGCTCCTGCTGCGCCTCCGGAAACCCGTTGTTCCTTGACGAAGATCTCAATCCTCTGACGCGGATCATCGGCTGGC
>JAFWWR010000048.1 GCA_017518025.1 Clostridia bacterium | reverse complement strand
CTGGCCGATGATGACGGGGTTAGTCTCCACGTCGTTCGGGACGCGCTTGTGAGCGGCGCCCTGGCACACCGCCTTGTAGGACGACATGCAGATGATGTCCGAGATCACGCAGGCGAGGATCTCGTCATCGCGGATCTCCGGCAGGTCGATCTCCTCAAGGCGGAGATCCATTTTGGAATAAAGTCTCACTGCTCTCGTTTTCATTTTATCGCACCTCTCTTAAGGATAATTTCTTTAGCACGGTTTTTCCGCTGTTTTTGTCTTTTCTCGGGCGGCCTGCCAAGTCATTCCTTATTCTTGAACAAAGATTTCAGCCGCTCGCGGTTCTCCCCCGCCCTGCCGTTCCCGGCGGGCGCGGCGGAGACGATCTTCCCGCCGGCGACGGTGACCTCGAAGGCGTCGTCCTCGCGGGGCGAGTTCCCGAGAAGAGCCGCGGGGCAGGTAAACGCCTTTCCGCCGCCGTCGGTCAGCACGGCGACTCCGCTCTCGATCCTGTCAAGGATCATAAATACCTTCTTGCCGCTTCCCTCTCCGGGGAAGCCCGTCTCAAAAGGGGCGGCGGGCTTCGATAAAGCCGATCTTGCGGCGGACCTTGCTCATGGTGCGGGCGGCGTTCTGCTTCGCCTCCGCCGCACCCTTGGCCATCACGTCCTCAAGGTACTTTTTGTCGCCCATAAGGCGGTCGAACTCCGCCTTGACGGGCGCGAGCGCGTCGGCGCACGCCTCTCCCACGGCGGCCTTGAACTCGCCGTAGCCGCGGCCCTCGAACTCGCGCTCGATCTCCACGTCGGTCTTGCCGGTGAAGGCGGAATAGATCGACATGAGGTTTCCGACGCCGTCCTTGCCCTCTCCGCGCCTGACTTCGCTGCCGGAGTCTGTGACTGCGCGCTTGAATTTTCTTATTATGGCGTCGCGGTCGTCGAGGATCCTGACCACGGCGTTCTCGTTTTCGTCTGATTTGGACATTTTCTTCGTGGGGTCCGCCAGCGACATGATCCGCGCTCCCGCCTCGGGGATGTACGGCTCCGGCACGGTGAAGGTGTCGGAATAGACGCCGTTGAATCTCATGGCGATGTCGCGGGAAAGCTCCAGGTGCTGCTTCTGGTCGGAGCCCACCGGAACCAGGTCCGTCTGGTACAGCAGGATGTCAGCCGCCATCAGCGACGGGTAAGTAAACAATCCAGCGTTTATGTTGTCGGCGTGCTTCGCAGATTTATCCTTGAACTGGGTCATGCGCGACAGTTCGCCGAACATGGTGTAGCAGTTGAGGATCCACGCCAGCTCGGCGTGCTCCGAAACGTGGCTCTGAACAAAAAGAGTATTCTTTTCGGGGTCGAGGCCGCAGGCGATGTAAAGCGCCAGGGTCTCGTAGGTGCGGCGACGCAGCTCCGCCGGGACCTGCCGCACGGTGATGGCGTGCTCGTCCACCACGCAGTAGTAGCAGTGGTGGTCCTCCGGGAACGCCGTGAAATTGCGGATGGCGCCGAGGTAGTTGCCTATGGTAAGCGTGCCGGACGGCTGAACGCCGGAAAAAACGATTTTCTTATCTTTGAACATATCAGATCTTGCCTTTCAGGTCTTTTTCTTTATTTTGCTTCGCCTTTCTTTTCTTCTTTCGTCCCGACTCCGTATTTTTTACCGAGCAGGAGGGCGAGATGGAACAGGATCGAGCCCACGCCGTTGCCGACGGCGACAAGAAGTATAAACAGCGCGGAGCCCCACGAGATGCTCCGTCCGTTGATGAAATAGAACATATCGGCGACGGAGTGCTCGAAGCCGCAGAGAATGAACGTGGGGATGCAGAAGATAATGCCGACGACGGTCTTATGGCGTTTGTATATCTCCACACAGACGTAGATCAGCACGCCGCACATGACGGCGTCGAAGAACACGCGGGGCCACGGTTTTTCGAGCTTTTTCGAGCAAAGCTCCGCGACGGAGCCCACCGGGGAGGAGAGCAGTCCGACGATAACGCAACCGACGAGGTTCCCGACCACGGAGATCGCCGTGTCTACCCGCTGCTTCAGGTCGCTCGTCACGGTGTAGCCGATCCTGCCGGTGTAAAGGTTCATCCCAAGCAGGACGATGGAAATTAGTCCCACGCAGAACGCCAGCGCGCCCACGTATTTGTTGTCCCCCGATGAGAGGAAAACTATCCCGCCGATGCTTATCATCACGCCCGCAAGAACGGATTTGACAAATTCCGCCAGTCTCTCCATTCAGGTATCTCCTTTCGCCCCCGATATCGTTTTTATCTGTGAAACAGCTTCTTGCTCTGGTATACCGGCTCCTGAGTCAGGTTGAGCCCCAGTTTTCTGTAAATGCCGGAGTCCACCGCAGTGACCATGACCGTGGAGTGCGCCTCGCACCCTCTCAGCTTGTCGACCTGCTTCATGGCGAG
>JAFWWR010000047.1 GCA_017518025.1 Clostridia bacterium | reverse complement strand
GCGGCTCCACGCGCTGATGAAAGAGAAATACGGATACGAAATGAAAATGGCGAGGCCGCCGCACTACGTCGACAAGGTGGAAAACGGCCTCACCGCCTACGACGTCTACGACAGAATGGGTTACCTCTACATGGCGGCGTCCTTCGACGGCGCCGGGTGGCTCCCGTCGGCAAGTCCCGACCCCGACGCCGCATACGAGGCGGAGGTGCGTGCCATGGTCGAGCCCGTCCGCGCGGCGCTCACGCGCGATCCCGACTTCTTCCGGGGCCAGATCATCTTCCAGAAGGACGGGTACAACATGGCGAAGCGTACTCCGGTGGCCTCCGGCCTCGAAAAGCAGCTTGAACTGCTCGCGGAATACGGCTACACCGTGGTGACGGTGGAGGAACTGATGCGCGAGTCGCCCTTCGCGGACGTGGGGCGGGACGATCCCGATTTTGAGACCTTCGCCGCTCTCGAAAAGGAGCGCGCGATCGTGTTCTCCGACAACACGCTCCGCCCCGATCAGCCCATGACGGCGGGCGAGCTCGCCATGCTCGTCGCGCCGAAGGACCAGGTCCTGAGACGGCGCGTAGAGGCGGCGAAACGGGGAGAAAAGGCAAGCGTCTATAACGGCGCGGTGGCCTGGTGCAAGGAAAACGGCCTCATCCCGACGGAAGCGGCAGAAGGCGATCCCGTGACCTCCCTGCCGGGGGAATTGTTCAACAAAACGGACGACCTCTCGCGCCGCGGCGTTATGAAGGCGCTGAAATAAACGATAAAAGGAGTGAAACCGATGAAAACGGTGGTCCTGACAGACGGAAAATACCGCTCGTCCATCGCCGCTGCCCGCGCCCTGGGCCGCGCCGGATACCGCGTCGTCGTCACCCAGACGAGAGACGACGTCCGGGAGGCGCCGCCGGTCTTTTCGTCGGTTTTCGCCACGGGAGTCTGGATCCCCGGTTCGGTGAAGGATCCGGAATACCCGGAGCGGCTTGCGGCGGTGCTGCGGCAGTATGAAAAACCGGTGCTCTTCCCCGTTGGCGCGGCGACTCTCGCCTCGGTGGCGGCGGGGAGCGAGCGATTTTCGGCTCTTGCCGATTTTATCGTCCCCGAACCGGATGTCCTCGATCAGCTGAACGACAAGGAGGCCGTCCACGACCGGGCGCAGTCCCTCGGGATCCCCGTGCCGCGGGAGTACGACGGCACGCCCGACAAATTCCCGGTGATAATCAAGCCCCGATGCGGCGAAAAGCTCGGTCTCAAGGCCGCGGACCGTTACACCGCGGCGGCGAACGCGGATGAATTCGAGAAAAAATACGCAAAAATGAAGGAATACGACCCGTCTCCCCTCGTCCAGGAGAAGATCGACGGCGACGGGCGGGGGGCTTCCCTGCTCATCGGACGGGACGGTGAGCTGATCTCCGCCATCTGCCACCGCCGGCTGAGGGAGTACCCCGCCTCGGGCGGGCCGTCCACCTGCTGCGTGACGGAGTACGACGAGGTCCTCATCGACACGGCGTACCGGCTTCTTTCATCCTTCGGTTTCCGTGGGATCGCCATGGTGGAGTTCAAGGGCGACCGGGTCCTGGAGGTCAACCCGCGGGTGTGGGGGACCTTCCCGCTCACGGTGTTCGCCGGGAGCCGCTTCTGCGAGAACTACGTCCGCGCGGCGGCGGGGGAACAGGTGGAATACATCCCCGCCGACTACGAGGTGGGCAAGAAGATGCGGTTCTTCGTCAACGATCTCGCCGCGTCCGCGGATCTCATCCGCCACGGGCGGATCAGGGCGGGATTCTCGGGACTTCTCGACGCGTTCCGCGTGGGCGAGGCGCTGAAGGACAAAGAGGACCGCGCGGCATACAGGAAGTACGTAAAGAGTTATTTCAAGAAATAAACCGACTGATCGGAAGGTACGATATGAAGGGTTATTCGACAAAACAGAGAAAAACGCTGGCGGACTATCTCACGTCTCACAGAGACGAGGAGCTGACGGCGACGGAGATCGCGGGGGCGCTGAAGAGCGAGGGGATAAGTCTCAGCGCGGTGTACCGCAACCTCGCCTCCCTTGAGGAAGAGGGCCTTGTCCAGCGGATCACCCGCGCAGGGGACCGGAAGATCTTTTTCCGTTTTTCCGGCGCCGATGAGTGCCGCGAGCATATCCACCTGAGGTGCCGCAAGTGCGGAAAGACCTTCCACATGGACATGGGCACCACCGACCTGCTCGACGAGACCGTCTCGGAGAACTGCGGCTTCAAGATGGACCGCGCCGAGACCGTGATAAACGGGGTCTGCGGCGACTGCGGGAAAGCGGAGCAGGAAAGCAAAAAATGATGTTTCCTGAATAGAGGGCGACAACCTTCAAGCACTCTATTTGCTCGAAAAGACACACCGGGGCAAGGTGGATTGTATCTATATCGATAAAAAACGCCGAGATTGATACAATTTAATTATTCCTCCGCCGTTTTTGTCGCTTGAGGGGTAAGTTGGCGTTTGAGGGGTAAGATGTGGAAGTCG
>JAFWWR010000046.1 GCA_017518025.1 Clostridia bacterium | reverse complement strand
GTGGACGAGTTCCAGCACCGGGTATTCGAGAATCCCGGCTCCGGTCCCGCCGACTGGCGAAGATTCTGGCGCGAGATCGAGAAGAAATATATGCCCTGGCGCGATTACGACGGGAACGGATTTCTGGAGGGCGGCGGATTCTGGATGCAGAAGCAGCACATCTTCCTCTATCCCTTCTATTATATCGACTACGCCCTGGCGCAGATGGGCGCGTTCTCCCTCTACCGCAAGAAGACGGAGGGCGGCGACGCCTGGGGCGATTATCTGAAACTCTGCTCCATGGGCGGTAAGTACGGGTACTTCGAAACGCTGGAGAAAGCCGGTATCCCGAATCCGCTGGAGGCGGAAACCGTGAGATCCGTCGCGGACTTCGTCAAACGCCACGCCGAGGAACTCAGAACGAAGGCAGTGAGATGATTATTTGAATCAAACAAGCTGAGATAAACGACGTTTTCGTTTATCTCAGCTTGTTTTTTATGAATTGACGGCTTTGCCGTCATGAATTGCCGTAAAACGGCATGAATTGGCTACGCCGTGAATTGAATTGCGCTTCCCATGCCCCGCAGGGCAATTCACGCACGCAGTGTAATTCATGACCGAAGGTCAATTCATGCGCCGGACGGCGCAATTCATTATTGACGCATCTCCCGCCCGCGGCACAATCCTTCCTTGACAAATCACTCTGTTTGCGGTTATAATAGACTCACAAAAATACGATCGGAGGATCGACATATGAAAATGAAACTTCGTTTTGCCGCCGTGCTTCTTGCCGCGGTGATGCTCATCCTCGCAGTCCCCGCCTTCGCTTCGGACTTCTCGGACGTGAAGGACAGCCGCTGGAGCGCGGCGGACATCGCCTACGCGGTGGAAAAGGGCTACATGAACGGCACCGGAGGCGACAAGTTCTCCCCCACCGACTCCATGACCCGCGCCATGGTCGTCACGGTGCTGTGGCGGCGCGAGAACTCGCCGAAGGTCAAATACAGCCCCGAATTCACCGACGTACCGGAGAAATCATACTACACCTCCGCCGTCATCTGGGCGAAGAACTCCGGCATCGTGAACGGGACGTCGAAGACGACCTTCTCCCCGTCCGCCAGCGTGACCCGCGAGCAGCT
This sequence comes from Clostridia bacterium, assembly GCA_017518025.1. Classification (GTDB taxonomy): domain Bacteria; phylum Bacillota; class Clostridia; order Oscillospirales; family CAG-272; genus RUG11130. The sequence goes on along the minus strand of JAFWWR010000046.1, from coordinate 5,185 downwards.
CGCCGCCATGCTGATGCGCTATACGGATTTTCTGCACTACTCCACAAGAGAGCGCGCAAATCTTGACGCCTTTACCGATTCCGGCAAGATCTCCTCATACGCAAAAGACGCCATCTCCTGGGCGGTGAAGACCGGCCTCGTCACCGGCACCACCGACACTACCCTCTCGCCGGGAAGCAAGGCCTCCCGCGAGCAGTTTGCCGCCATCCTCAGACGGTACGACGGCGTAAAATTCGAGCACATAAACCGCAAAGCGAACTTCAACCTGCTCTACCCCGGAGACGGCGAAGAGATCTCCGTGCTGAATCCTCTTCAGTCGACTTTCGTACGCCGTTTCTACATGGGCGACTTCGACGATCCCGAGGATCCCGAATCGGTCTACAGATGGATCGCCGACTATGAGACCGACGTTTTCCAGAGCGGTGTTCACAACCCGACCTACCCCGCCATGATAAACTTCCGCTGGACCTGCGACGACCCCGTCAGGATCCAGAAAGTCGAGATCTCCGAGAAAGCGGACTTCTCCACCAAAGCAGACGTCACCATCGGAAACGTCTTCTCGCTGACGGAAGGTGTGTACTCCTGCAACGCCACGAACTTCCACGTCGGCACGACTTACTACTGGCGCGTCAGGACGGATTTCCGTTCCGTGAGCGGCGTGCAGAGCTTCACCACGGCGCATGACCGTTACCGTCCCATCTACCTCGAGGGAGGCACCAACATCCGCGATCTCGGCGGATGGGTCAACGCAGACGGCAAGCAGATCAGGCAGGGCGCCATCTTCCGCGGAGCCGAACCGGAATGCTACGATTTCGATGATCCGAACCAGTTCCTGACGGACGAGGGCAGACGCCAGATGGCGCAGGATCTCGGCATAAAAACGCGTCTCGACCTTCAGGTGGAATCCCTTGAAGGACTGCACATGCAGGGTGAGTGGTACGGCATCGAGTACTTCGTCAGGCCCGGCAAGCAGTGGGAGGAGACCCTCTCCGGCGAGGGCGCCGAGTGGCTGAAGGAGACCATGGAGGTGGCGCTTGACACCTCGAAATACCCGCTGTATTTCCATTGCTACGCCGGAGCGGACCGCACCGGCACCATCGCCGGATATCTGGAGATCCTGCTGGGGATGGATATGAAGGACGTAATGTTCGACTACGACGTCACGACTCTTTCCGTGGTCTACAAGCGCAGCTGGTACAACGACAGAGACGGCGTGAGAACGGTGTTCCTCGAACAGCTGGCGCAGATGTACCCCGATCTCGCCACCCCGCAGGAGCAGATCGAGGAATATCTCGTTTCCATCGGTATAGCCCGCGAGAAGATAGAGGCGTTCCGGGATTACATGATACTTGATTAAATTATGCGAGGGGACTTTTTGAAAAAAGTCCCCTCGTGCTCCTTCAAAAACTTTTACAAGGGCGCGAAATACTTCGCGCCCGGTTTCTTTATATCGGAGACGCCGACGGACGCCTCTTCTTGACAAGTCGTATCCGGTTTGGTTATAATAGACTCATAAAAAACGATCGGAGGATCGACATATGAAAATGAAATTACGCATCGCCGCCGTGATCCTCGCCGCGGTCATGTTCGTCCTCGCCGTCCCGGCGTTCGCCTCGGACTTCTCGGACGTGAAGGGCAGCCGCTGGAGCGCGGAGGACGTCGCCTACGCGGTGGAAAAGGGCTATATGAACGGCACCGGAGACGGTAAGTTCTCCCCTGCCGCCGCCATGACCCGGGGAATGGTCGTGACGGTACTGTACCGCCGCGAGGGCTCGCCCCGGGCCAGATACAGCCCCGAGTTCACCGACGTGCCGGAAAACGCGTACTACACCTCCGCAGTCATCTGGGCAAAAAACGCGGGCATCGTGAACGGAACGTCGGCGACGACCTTCTCCCCGTCCGCTAACGTGACCCGTGAGCAGCTGGCCGCCATGCTGATGCGTTACACGGATTTCCTGCACTACACCACAAGGGACCGCGCGACCCGTGGCGCGTTTACCGACTCCGGCGCGATCTCCTCATACGCGAAGGACGCCGTGGCGTGGGCGGTGAAGACCGGCCTCATCACCGGCACGACAGATACCACCCTCTCCCCCGGCAGTCAGGCCTCCCGGGAGCAGTTTGCCGCCATCCTCAGACGGTACGACGGCGTGCGGTTCGAGCATATCAACCGGAAGGCGAAGTTCGAGCTGCTGTGCCCGGCCGAGGGCGACGTGATATCCGTCCTCAACCCGCTCCAGGCGACCTTCGTCCGCCGGTTCTACATGGGCGACTTCGACGATCCCGCAAATCCGTCGGCGGTATACGACTGGCTCGCCGGATCGGATTCCGCCGTTTTCCGCAGCGGAGGGCACAACCCGAGCTACCCCGCCATGATAAACTTCCGCTGGACCTGCGACGATCCCGTCCGGATCCAGACGGTCGAGATCTCCGAGGACGAAGATTTCTCCGCCAAAGCGGACGTCACCATCGGAAACGTCTTCTCGCTGACGGAAGGCGTGTACTCCTGCAACGTCACGAACTTCAGACTTGGGACGACCTACTACTGGCGCGTCAGAACGGACTTCCGTTCCGTCAGCGACCCGCAGAGCTTCACCACTGCATGGGACCGCTACCGTCCCATCTACCTCGAGGGCGGCACCAACATCCGTGACATTGGCGGCCGGGTCAACGCCGAGGGCAAGCGGATCAGGCAGGGCGCCATCTTCCGCGGAGCCGAGCCGGAATGCTACGACTGCGGGGAGCCGAACCAGTGCCTCACCGCCGAGGGCAGACGCCAGATGGCGCAGGACCTCGGGATAAAGACGCGGCTCGATCTCCAGGAGGAATCTCTTGAGGGGCTGCACATGCAGGGCGAGTGGTACGGCATCGAGTACTTCGTCCGGCCGTGCGGGCACTGGACGGACACCCTTTACGGAACGGGCGCCGAGTGGCTGAAGGAGATCATGGAAGTGGCTCTCGACACGTCGAAGTATCCGCTTTATTTCCACTGCCACGCGGGAGCCGACCGCACCGGCACTATCGGCGCATACCTGGATATCCTGCTGGGCATGGATATGGAGGACGTAATGTTCAACTACGACGTCACGTCCCTGTCCATCGTCTATAAGCGAAGCTGGTACGGCAACGGGGAAGAAGACGAGGGGGACAGCTCGCGAGTGCAGTTCATCAAAGCGCTCGCGGAGAAGTACCCGGATCTCGCCACCCCCCGGGAGCAGGTCGAGGAGTATCTGGTCTCTCTCGGGATCGAACGCGAAAAGATAGAAGCGTTCAGGGATTATATGATATTGGATTAAAATATGCGAGGCGGGGATCACCCCCCGCCTCGCGTTTTTCACTAAAATTCAATAGTTGACAAATTCAAAAGCCGAAAAACCGCAACTCATGTTTTCTGCTGCGACAAACTTTTTAAGGCAATGTATAAGATCACACATACCTACCCTGCTTTCCTCCATGAATTCAGTTTGTCCGTCCGTGCTGCCTATGTATTCGTCACAACTGAGCGGATAGGAATCCGAAAACGTATAGGGGTCTATATACCCGGACGCGCTTCTCAGCGGCACGCCGCTCGATCTGAAATACCGGGACGACAAGTACTCGTACTTGTGATTGTACCCGCCCCTCATGCGGAGATAAAAATTGATGCTGAACGTTTCGTCGAGAGGGCAATGGAGGCAAAACTCCACCATATTGCTGTCGCCCCAATATGAGATGGAAAAATATTCGTTCTCATATCCGCCGTATTGCGTGGCGGGCTGTTGATACATACAGTAATCGCCGTTCAGCTGGCCTTTGCTTATCGCAAAATCTTTGCAGTAGGAAAACAAGTCGAAAGGCGCGGGTTGCGGCTCTGCAGCCGGAGCGGCAGGTGCGGGCTCCGGTTCCGGTTCCGCGGCGGGTGCGGGGGGTGCGGGTTCCGGTTCGGGCTCCGCCGCGGGAGCGGCGGGTGCGGGCTCCGGTTCGGGCTCCGCCGCAGGAGCGGCGGGTGCGGGTTCCGGCTCCGGTTCCTCCGCGGGAGCGGCGGCTTCGGTTTTCGCGGCCGTTTCAGATGTTTCGGGCGGCACGCTGTCTTCCGTTTCTTTCTTTACCTTCTTCGTCTCATGCGCTTTGGTGCTTTTTGTGACTTCAACGGTGTCGGTTTGCAGAAAGGATTCCGATTCACTGACACCCCCCGGACGGGTTTTGTTTTTTCCGCTCAGCAACACGGCGGTCAGGATGATGCCGACAATGAGCAAGGCCGCCGCAGCGATCCCGAGTATGAGCCACAGTTTCTTTTTCTTGTTATTCCCATTTTCTTCGGGGGGATCCTCTTCCGGCGTTCCCGCGCCCCCGTCATTATCAAGGATCGAATCCGTGGAGACGTTGAATATTCTTGAAAGAGCAATTATGTTTTCGATCGTCGGCTGAGTTTGCCCGGTTTCCCAGAGACTTATGCTTTGTCTCGAAACTCCGAGTTTTTCAGCAAGTTCATCCTGAGACAGGTTGTTTTCTTTTCGATACTTTTTGATGTTATCGGATATCATCGTGCGACTCCTTTACAAGATATTCGCCCCTATTATATTATAATTATCACTTGCATTCAATATAAAATGCTTTGAACTTTGTCAAGCGGCGCTTGCATTTTTGAAAAAATGGGCACTTTTTTATCTGATGGACTCCGCCGCGGTTGGAATCAGGGCACAAAACATCTAAAGACCGCCAAGCGGTATAACTACGTAAGGCAGAAAACGGAGCCAGCGTTCACGGGTCCCCTTTCGGAGGGATTCGAGTCTCGGTCGCACGAATGAGTTTTCTTTGGAAAAACGGCTTTGCCGTTTTTCGGGCAAACAGGAAGTTTTCAAACGATCATGTGGGACAAACTCCTGTTTGCTGGGCTCGGTCGCGCCCGGCCGTACAGCTTAATTCAACTTCGGAGTTTTGCGCGAGCAAAACTCGTCAGGGCGCAAGGTCGACGAACGATTTTTGACTTCTCTATGCGCCCGGGGTCACTGGCATGTCATTCACTACCGGGGCCCTTCGAATCCCTATGCAGCGAAAAAGAAAAGACGCCGAAAGGCGTCTTTGGAAGCAAGGCCGAAAATGGAGCCCGCGTTCACGGACTCCATTTTCGGAGGGAGTCGAGTCTCGCCTGCGGGCTCGGTCACGCCGCGGGAAAACATGCCACTGGCATGTTTTCTTACACGCG
>JAFWWR010000045.1 GCA_017518025.1 Clostridia bacterium | reverse complement strand
TTGAAGCCGTCTTTTTCCTGCAGCGCCCGGGCAAGGTTTTCCATTGTTGTATTCTTATCCATTTTGTTTCTCTCCATAAACTTCGATCTATCATTTCCTTGACAGCAGAACGACAGTCTCCATATGTTCCGTTCTGGGGAACATATTCACCGGAGTGACTTCTTTTATCACGTATCCGCGCTCTGTCAGCTTCGCGGCGTCCCGCGCCATGGTGAACGGATCGCAGGACACGTATATGATATCCTCCGGCATGATCCCGGTCAGCGCGCCGATCATCCCGTCAGAGCACCCTTTCCTCGGCGGATCGAGTATCACAAGATCCGGCGCGTATCCCTCCGGTATCCGAGAGGCGTCCCCGGCGAAAAACTTCACGTTCCGGAGCCCGTTCCGCGCCGCGTTCTCCTTCGCGTCACGGATGGCGCCCCGGTCGATATCCGCGCCGTAGAACCGCTTTTCGGGGAATCTCTTCGCCAGAGCCAGCCCCCACACTCCCGTCCCGCAGAACAGGTCCGCGCATTCGCTGAAACCGGTCTCCCCTGCATACCGGTCTATCACGTCGAGGAGCATCTCCGCGCCCTCGTAATTCACCTGGAAGAAAGAGCGGGGGGACAGCGCAAGATCGAGCCCGAACTGCCGCAGTTCCATGACCCCCGACCCGAATATCACTCTCTCACGCCGAGATCTCCCGATCTCGACCACGATCCCGGTCACGTTTTCGTGACCGCCGGCGATCGCCCGGACGAGATCTCCCTCGACCGCGGCTCCCGGCGCCTCGCCCAAGGTAAGCAACACGATTATCTCGCCGTCTGCGGATCGCCTCAGCGTGACCGACACGTCCCGGAGTCCGTCGCGGGAGACGACCGCCGCCGCGTCCCGGGCGATCTCGCAGAATTCCTCCGGCAGAAGAGCGCATCCCGTCCCGCCGAGCTGTACGAGAGTATTCGTCGACTTCTCGTAATAGCCGAAGCTCCCGTTATCTCCGATCCTCAGGGTCGCCTTGTTCCTGTACCGTTCGGGGCGGGGAAGAAGGGTACCGTTTACGGTGACGTCCCTCAGCCCGAATCTCCTCAGCGCACCCTCGACCGTCGCTTTCTTGATCCGTCCCTCCGCCTCGTATGAGACGTGGCGGAGCGAGCAGCCGCCGCATTTTCCGAACATCGGGCAATCTGGCGCGATCCTGTCTCCGGACGGCTCGACCATAATCACGACCTCTCCCTCGGAGAAGTTCTTGTGTTCCTTCGTTACCCTGATATCGAGAGCGTCCCCGGCGGCGGAGAAGGGAACGAACACGACTTTGCCGTCCACCTTCGCGACGCCCTGACCCCGGGAGTTCACGTCCGAAATACTGACTCTTATTACCCCGTTCTCTTCCGCCATACGGATCCGCGCCTTTCCGGATACGGCATTTTTCCGCCGCCCCCTGATATGTATAATTTATCATTTTATTCTACCATAAGTTTGCTCCCGTGTCAAATTCTTGTCCCGTTGAAAGATCTCTGTGTCACGCCGTCTTTCCCGTCATAAGATAAAAAAGGGGGGTCCTCCCGGGAAACCGCCTCCCCGGCTGAAAAAACCAAAGGAAAAGTGCGACAAAAGAAATGCGAAAGTGTATTGTTACGACCAAATCACAGACTTTGGCGAGAAAGGCGGAACGCTCCCTTTCCCGCGCCGGGATCGGTTCGCGCGTGATGAGCGTCGACCCGGCGCTGACCGAGCGGGGGTGCGGCTGGGGCGTCGAGCTCTTCTGCTCGGACGTCTCCGCGGCGGAGGCCGTTCTTCGCCGCGACAGGATCTATTTCGGCGTGACGCTCGGAGGAGGCGTCTGACCGACTGACATCCGTTGAGGAGGCAGGAATATGGTATATCTCGACAACGCCGCGACGACGTTCCCGAAGCCGCGTGAAGTGATAAAAGAGACGGAAAGCGCCATGAGAGAGCTTTGCGGAAATCCGGGCAGGGGCTCCCACCGGGCGGCGGCAGCGGCTGCGGAGCGCGTCTACCGGTGCAGAGAAACGGCGGGGAGCTTTTTCGGCGCGCCGCCCGAGAACGTGGTGCTGACGTGCAACGCCACCGCCGCGCTCAATATTGCGATAAAGGGATACGCGAGGGACGGCGGCAGGATCCTCATATCAGACATGGAACACAATTCCGTCCTTCGTCCCGCCGCACGCGCGGCTGAAGAGCGCGGAGCCGAACTCCTGAACTACGAGACCTTCCCCGGAGACGACGGACGGACAGTTGAGGGAATACGGAAGCTTATAAAGCCCGGGTCTACGGTCGTCGTTGCGAGTCACATGTCGAACATCTGCGGCAGGATCCTTCCGATAGCGGAAATAGGGGAACTTTGCCGGGACTCCGACTGCGTTTTCGTCGTCGACGGCTCCCAATCGGCCGGAAGACTCAAGATCGACGTTTCCGGGATGAAGATAGACGCTCTTTGCGTCCCCGGTCACAAGGGCCTTTACGGCCCGCAGGGGACCGGACTGCTGGTCCTCGGGAATGTCGGTCACGGTCTTCCGCGGACGTTGACGGAGGGCGGCTCGGGCCTCAATTCCATCGATATAACTATGCCCGACGATCCGCCGGAAAGGTACGAGGCGGGCACGCTCAATTCTCCCGGCGCGGCGGGCCTTAGCGCGGGGATAGAGTGGGTCGGACGGGTCGGTATCGACAGGATCTCCGAGCACGAGGACCGCCTCTGCCGGATGTTCCGCGAATCGATCGCGGAAATCCCCGGAGTCACCGTGTATTCGGACGAAGGCGGCCCCGTCGCTCTGTTCGGCGTCGCCGGGAAAAGCCCCGCAGGCATCGGCGCTTTTCTCGACGGGCGAGGTATCTGTGTCAGATCGGGTCTTCATTGCGCGCCCCTCGCCCACAAAACGCTGGGGACCGCCCCCGGCGGCGCCGTCCGCGCGTCTTTCGGATTCTTCAACACCGCCTCCGACGTCAAAAAAGCAGTCGACGCGGTCCGCCGGGTCGCCGCACTGTGAAAAAAGAAAAAGCGTTCCCGCGCATCATCGCGGGAACGCTTTTTTATCGTTTGACTTACGAAGCAAGGTATCTTTCAAGCCAGATAAGACCCAGTTCGAACGCTTCGTAAAAGCCCGACTTCATATCCTGCTTCACGATCCTCTCGTGGTCGGGAAGGGACTTGTCGGTGTTCATTACCTGGATCAGTATTTTGTCCGGCACCTGCTTGCCTGCCTCCTCCTTCATGGTCATTATCATCATCTGGAGGATATACTTGTCGTCCATGCTGCCGTAGCAGATCATGTTTCCTTCTCTGACCAGCGGACGTCCCTTGTATACAAGGAATTTTCCCTCCACGTCAGAGATCATCTCGTATGTTTTCTTTGTATCTTCACTCATGCCGACGGTCATTCCTTTCGGTTTTCACTTATCAAATGCATATTGTACTACATTTTCCCGTGTTTGTCAATACGTGGGACGGAGATCGTCGTCTCGAATGTAATATACCCCCGCGGGAGCAAATATACATTAACGAAAAAGAAACACCGCCAACGCGGAGAAACGGAGACGCAGATGAAAAAAACAATTTCCGTTCTGCTGTCGCTCATGGTCATCGCACCGCTCATCCTGTGCGGCGCGGCCTCCGGCGCAGAGGATGTTGCCCCTTTCGACGTCAGCGCAAAAAGCGCGGTCCTGATGGACTCGGGCACCGGGACAGTCCTGTACTCTAAAAACGCGGACGAGCCGCTCCCGCCGGCGTCCGTCACGAAAATAATGACGCTCCTTCTCGTAATGGAAGCCGTCGACAGCGGGAATCTGTCCCTCGACGAGGAGATCTCCGTCAGCGAACACGCCGCCGGGATGGGCGGCTCGCAGATATTCCTCGAGGCGGGAGAAACGATGAAAACGGACGATCTTATAAAATCCGTCGTCATCGCCTCCGCCAACGACGCTGCGCTGGCGCTGGCCGAGAGAGTGGCGGGGAGCGAGGAGGCGTTCGTGGCAAAAATGAACGAACGCGCTCAGGAACTGGGGATGAAAAACACGAATTTCGAGAACGTGACGGGTCTCGACGACGATACGACGAACCACGTGACCAGCGCTTACGACATCGCTCTCATGTCCCGTGAACTGATGAAGCACAAAAAGATCTTCGACTACTCGACGAAGTGGATGGACTCCGTCAGAGACGGCGCCTTCGGACTGACGAACACAAACCGCCTGATCCGTTTCTACAAGGGCGCCACGGGGCTGAAGACCGGCTCCACCTCAAAGGCGAAATTCTGCATCAGCGCCACCGCGGAAAGGGACGGACTTCATCTTATCGCCGTCATCATGGGCTCCGACACCCGCGACACCCGCAACGAGGCGGCGAAAACTCTCCTGGACTGGGGTTTCGCCAATTACGGCGTTTACAGGAACGGGGGCGGTAAAGTCGGGGAAATAAAGGTGGACGGCGGAAAAGACCGTACAGTCGGGGCGGTCTGCCCCTCCTGCGAGCTTCTACTGCCTCGTGACAAAACGGGAACGGTGACTCAGGAGGTCATGCTGAAAGAGTCTGTCCCCGCGCCGGTCAAAGCCGGCGACCCGGTGGGGAAGATCAGGTACCTTTCGGACGGCGAGGTCCTTTCGGAGGCGGACGTGACCGCCGCCTCGGACGTCGGCAGAGTGGGCTGGGGAGATATTTTCGTGATGCTCCTCCGGTCCCTTCTGCTGAGATAAAGAATCTTTAATAATTTGGTTTTTCCTACTTGAAAAAAACCTCGCTTTGTTGTATCATATATACGGGGAAAGTTTTCCCGATCGGGGACGGGCGTCAAGACGCAAAATCACGGTTCTCCGGTCTGCCCGGGCGGTCCGTTCCGCCGGGTGAAAAATGAAAGACGAGGAAAAAATGGCTCTTAAACTGAACACAGACTTTATAGGTTCATCTGTCGATCTGTCGGAGAACGGCGAGGTCGCGAAGATCGCTCATATCGCCGAGGCGGCGCATAAAAAGGTGCTTGACAGATCCGGCGCCGGCTCCGATTTTCTCGGATGGGTCGACCTTCCGGTAAACTACGACCGAGAGGAATTCGACCGCATCAAAAAGACGTCGGAGAAGATCCGTTCCATGTGCGACGTTTTCGTCGTCATCGGCATCGGCGGCTCCTACCTCGGAGCGAGAGCGGCGATAGAGTTCGTTAAGAGCCCCCTTTATAACAGTCTCAAAAAAGACACCCCGGACGTGTATTTCGCCGGCAACTGCATCAGCCCGTCGTATCTCGCCGACGTTCTCTCCATCTGCGAGGGACGCGATATCTGCATCAATGTGATTTCAAAATCCGGCACTACCACGGAACCGGCAGTCACGTTCAGGATCTTCCGCGAGCTTCTCGTGAAGAAATACGGCGAGGAGGGCGCTCGCGAGCGCATCTTCGTCACCACGGACAAGAGACGCGGCAAACTGAAGGAATTCTCCGACGAGAAGGGTTACGAGACCTTCGTGGTCCCGGACGATATCGGCGGCAGATACTCCGTCCTCACCGCCGTGGGTCTTCTTCCCATCGCCGTTGCGGGGATCGATATCGACAGAATGATGAAGGGCGCGGCCGACGCGCGCGAGCAGTACAAGAACACCTCGCTTGAGGAAAACGATGCTGTCCGTTACGCCGCTCTGCGCAATATCCTTTACAACAAGGGCTATTCCACTGAGATCCTAGTCTCCTACGAGCCCGCGCTCCAGATGCTCTGCGAGTGGTGGAAACAGCTCTACGGCGAGTCAGAGGGCAAGGACCTGAAGGGCCTTTACCCCGCGTCCGTTATCTTCTCGACCGACCTCCACTCCCTCGGGCAGTTCATCCAGCAGGGAAGACGGATCATGTTCGAGACGGTCATCAGCTTCAACAAGTCGAACGACCAGGTCGTGATCCCCGACGATCCGAACAACGTGGACGCCCTGAACTTCCTTTCCGGAAAGGACCTCCAGTACGTCAATCAGATGGCGATGAAGGGCACGCTTCTGGCGCACAACGACGGCGGCGTACCGAACGTAGTTATCGAAGCGGACGAGAGGGACGAGTATACCTTCGGTCAGCTTGTTTATTTCTTCGAGACCGCCTGCGCGGTTTCCGGATACATGCTGGGAGTCAATCCTTTTGACCAGCCCGGCGTGGAAGCATACAAGAAAAACATGTACGCACTCCTCGGAAAACCCGGCTTTGAAGACAGAAAAGCCGAGCTCGAGGCAAGGATAAAATAAAAGGTGCCGCCGGCGGCGGCAGAATGGAGGCAAAAATGCTCAGATTGATCATCGGCTCAAAAGGCAGCGGTAAGACCAAGACTCTCATCGATATGGTCGACAAGGCCCTTGCGGAAACAAACGGCTCCGTCGTCTGTATCGAGAAGGGAGACAAACTCAGATTTGACATCAAATATCAGTGCCGTCTCATCGACACCGATCAATATAAAATCGCCGACGGGGAGGCGCTTTACGGCTTCGCCGCCGGGATGCTCGCGTCGAACCACGATATTTCCGATCTTTTCATTGACTCCGCTCTGAAGATCTGCGGTAATGATACCGCTTCCTTCGATAGATTTCTCGACAAACTCGCTCTTCTCGTCGAGGAGCTCGGGGTCCATTGCCTCATAACGGCGTCCATCGCCGTGGAAGAGGCGACGGAGACCATGAAGAAATACATATAAGGCAAAAAAATCGGCCCTCCGCGTATCGCGGAGGGCTTTTCTCATTTTCAGCCGTCGCTCTCTCCGGTCTCAGCCGGGGCCGGGGGCTCTTCCGGCTTGACGTTCGTGTAGGTTATCTGCGCCGTTTCAGCGGCGATTTTGATCAGGGCGTCGCTTCCGTCCACCGCTTTTCTGTAACCCTCATCGGCTTTCGCACCGTCAACGGTCACCGTTCCGGATTTGGACGTGATATCGTACGCGATCTTTTCGCCTACCTGGACGTTCCCGATGTCGATCCTTCCGTCCTTCGCCGTCACAGCGGTGTTCTTGAATGAACAGTTCACCGCGACAAGGTCGATCTCTCCCTCGCAGCTGACGTTCAGAGAATCGGTCGTTACGGAATCAAGTTCGAGCTTCGACGAGGGAGACTCGACGGTTATCGCGGAACCTGCGCTGCTGTCCGTGACCTTCATGACGCATTTTTCCGCCGACACCTTGATCTTGTCGGTCAGGTCGATGCCGTCGAGGGTGATATCGCAGTTCCGGGCCTCCACGTCCACGAGAGAGACGGACGTTTTGTCGCCGAGGTAGACGTTGATGGTCATCTTTCCCCTGGTCTTGCCCGAGGTCAGGGTATGAAAGAGGTTTCTGAATCCCTTGAAGAAACTGAAACCGTTTTCCCAGAACTTCGCGGCGGAGGATCCGGTGGTCTTTTCGATCACGACCGAACTCTGATTGGTCGATATCGTGTCGTTGTTCGGGTCGTAGTTGCCGACCTCCACGTAGGACGTGGGCGCACCGCCGGTCATCCTGATATCGGCGTCCGGAACCCTTATCTCGATCCTGGTGACGTCGCTGGATTTGAAATCTTTTCTGCAGTAAGTCTTTCCGTCGCGGTACTGGGTGAAAAGCTCCTGGTCCCTGCCGTTGTTTTTCGCCATCCCGGCGGCGGCGAGACAGGTGATGACCCCGGCGATCACAAGTATTACCGCGATGATAAGAACGATTATCGATCCGGGTTTCATGCGGCTCGCCTCCTAATCTTTTTGAGTCTGTACGCGGCGTCCTTTA
>JAFWWR010000044.1 GCA_017518025.1 Clostridia bacterium | reverse complement strand
TCCCCGTTTACAACGAGACCGAGATCGAGCACATCGAGCGCTCGAAGCGCGGCGTCTGATTTCCTTTCACAAAAAAACGCCTCCGGAAGACCCCCGGAGGCGTTTTTTGCGATCTTCAGCCGCTTGACAACGGCACCCGCCCCCGTTATAATAAAGAAAAAACTATTTTTGAGGAGGCCGAAAATGACTCTTCCCGAAAACAGAAAAAGACTGACGCTTCTCCACTCCAACGATATGCACGGCGACTTTCTCACCGAGGAGCTGGACACGAAGCTGGTGGGCGGCGTATCGCGCCTGTCCGGCTACATAAACCAGGTCCGCGCCGAGGAGCCGAACACAATCTACTGCATCGCGGGAGATATGTTCCGCGGCTCCGTCATCGACTCGGAGTTCCAGGGCCTTTCCACCATCGAGATCATGAATATGCTCTCGCCGGACGTGGTGACGCTGGGCAACCACGAGACGGACTACGGCGTGGCGCACCTGCTGTTCCTCGAGAAGTGCGCCAACTTCCCCATCATCAACGCCAACCTCCACATAAAGACCAACAACGCGCGTCTGTTCGAGCCGTTCCTCATCAAGGAGATCGGCGGCATGAAGATCCTCTTCATCGGCATCCTGACTCAGGAGGTCATTGCCCAGACAAAGAACGACGGTCTCATCGGCTCCTTCGTCAGCATCAACGAGGCAGCGGAGGAAGTGGGCAGGATCTGCAACGCGTACAACTCCCTCGATATCGACCTGACCGTGCTTCTCACCCACATCGGATTTGAGGAGGACAAGGTACTCGCCTCGAAACTGGACCCCGCCTGGGGCGTGGACGTGATCGTGGGCGGCCACTCCCACACCTTCATCGACGAGCCGGCCAAGGTGAACGATATCCTCATCGTGCAGGCGGGCACGGGCACGGACCAGATCGGCAGGTTCGACTTCATCATCGACACGGACAACAACTGCGTCGACAGCTACACCTGGAGATGCGTTCCCATCAACGACGAGAACTGCCGCGAGGACAAGGAGATCGAGGATCTCATTAAGAAGTACAAGAACCGCACGGACGAAAAATACGGACGCGTGGTCACACGCTTCGCGCGCAAACTCACCCATCCCGACAGAAACCGCGAGACGGCGCTGGGCGGCCTGTTCGCCGACGCGCTGAGGAACGGTCTCGGCCTCGATATTATGCTTCTCGGCTCCGGAAGCGTCCGTACCGAGGAGATGGGGCCCATCGTCATGTACTCTGACCTCATCGAGGGGTTCCCCTACGACGACGCCGTCCACATGGTCCGCGTCACGGGAGAGCAGCTGCGACGTATGCTCCTCTTCATGGTCCGCGACGAGGTCTGGGAAGGGGTCCACTGCGAGTTCTACCAGTTCTCCGAGGGACTCCGCGCGGTATACTCGAAGAAGGATCACGCCTTCACGGAGTTCTCCTTCGAGGGCAAGCCCATCGAGGACGACCAGATCCTCCGCGTAGGCCTCCAGCACTTCCACTTCAACAACTTCGAGGACGTTTTCAGCATCCCCATGAGCGAGATCGAGGCCAACGGCGCGCCGCGCATCGTCTCCACCTCATGCCGTGACGTGATCGAGGAATACCTCAGCTCCCACCAGCACCTTGACAGGGTAGAGGGGGACAGACTGATACTGAATCTTGATTGACAAATAAAAAACTGCGGCGGATCACGCAGATCCGCCGCGGTTTTTTTGTTTTAATCAGCCTTTGTCACGGAACAAGAACGTGACTATCTGTCCTCTCGTGCATGTCTCGCCCGGGCCGAAGGTGGTGGGCGTCGTGCCGTTGGTGATATTCTTCTCCACCGCCCAGAGCACCGCCTTGTAGTAGAACGCCTTTTCCTTCACGTCGGTGAACGGGTTTTCCGTGGACGCAGGCTCGGGCTGACCCTCGGCTCTCCACAGGAACGCCACGACCTGACCGCGGGTACATCCCTGATCGGGCCCGAAGTGCGTTGCATCTACGCCGTTGGTGATGCCTTTTTCAACCGCCCAGAGCACCGCCTTGTAATAGAACGCCTTGCTGCCCACGTCGGTGAACGGGTTTTCCGTGAGAGTCGGCTCGGGACATCCGAACGCTCTCCACAGGAACGTGACGACCTGACCTCTGGTGCAGGTGTCCTTGGGGCTGAAGGTGGTGGCGGTGGTACCCTTGGTGATCACGGGATCGTTGCTCACCGCCCACATCACCGCGTCGTAGTAGAACGCGCCCTTCTTCACGTCGGTGAAGGGATTCTTTATCTCCGGATAGAGGTCGATCTGATAGCCGTAACCGGTACTGAAACGGGAATCTGCCCTCACTCCGTTGATGTAGAATTCCGTCATGGAGTCGAAGACGACGCCATCCTTGGGTTCAAAGTAGACCCTGAGATTAAGCCGATGGTCCTTCACGAATACGCCGGTCTCGTCAAGGTATGCTCCGAGCGCATCATCGTGCCAGGTATAAACCGATACGTCGTACAGTTCGGGATCCGCGGAAACGGGGCTCATATCGGGATGTTCGCCGACATAGGGAGGGGTGATCAGGCACTCCGCACGCTCAAGGGCGCCCGGTATTCTCGGACAGGTCAAGGTAAGCGACGCATGAGCGTATCCGCTCTCGTCTATGACCGCGGACACCGTCGTTCCGTTGATGGTGAACGTAGTGCTGTCGGTGAAGTAGAAGCCGCCGAGCGGTCTGTATTCCACGTACACCGTGTACTCGTTGCCCGCCCAGAAAGCCGCGGTCTCGTCGAGAGTCTGGTCGTCTTCATCGTATACCCATCTGTCCACGCTGACCTTATATTTGTCTCCGTCGCCGGACGTGGGGTCATAGTCGGGATGGGTGTTCTCCCGGAGCTCGCCCAGCGTGCACTCCGCCGTGTCTATCGGCTCGGGACCCGGGACGGGTTTGAAGTGGATCTCCACTATCTTGGGCGCGCCGGGAATGGATGATCCGTCTCCGACGTAGATGTGGTCGACCTGATCCATCACCGACTCGTCGGGGATCACGACAGTCAGGCCGGCCCCCCACGGGCATCCTTCCACGTTGAGGTACGCGATCTGAAGAATGTAGTTCCCGCCCTCTTCAAAGGCCTCGCCGTACTCCATGGAAGCCCAGGTGCCGTCGTCTTCCAACCTGTACCACCCGGTGTAGTCGGAGAGGATCGTGTACGGATCGGAGTAGTCCGCATAGACGTCCACGCTTTGAGCGTTTTCATACGCCGGCCTCATCGCGCCGTACACCGTGATCGTATCGATCGTCATGGTTGGAACAAAGGTGTACGTGGCGTAAACGTATCTGTGGTCGTCGGAGAAACTGTCGATGGTGCAGAGGTTGCCGTTTGCGTAGATCTGCACGTCGTCCGGCAGCTTGTAGCCGTAGTCCGCGTATACTTGCAGGGTCACCGTATACTCGGCTCCGGGCCGCATGACCGCGTTTCCGCCTCCGTGAGGCCC
>JAFWWR010000043.1 GCA_017518025.1 Clostridia bacterium | reverse complement strand
GTTTACCGCTTCGAGTTTTTTGTCGCCCTTTCTCTTCTATGAAGAGCAAGGGCAACGGCGGAAAGAGAAGTCGGATGGGGGCGACGAGCCCGCTTTATCCGCTCGGACGAGCCGCGCAAACAGGCGCTTTTCTCATCATATCGTTCGGGCAATTTCTGTTTGCCCGAAAAACGGCGATAAGCGCCGTTTTTCCAAAGTTTATGTGTTGCCCCCTCGCGGGCGGATCTCGCTCCCCCCTCCACCCCCCGGTCGCGGTATGTCCCGGGAGGATCAAGCTCTCCCATCCCGCGTTCTGCCCGAATACTAAACTTGTTCGTTGTAAACATCTGTCTCCCCCGTCATCGGAATTTCGTTATCGGAGAGCGGTTGTACAAGAATCCACAAAAAAACAAGGCGCGAAGTACTTCGCGCCTTTTCTGAAAAGTTTTGAGGGGTGCAGGGGGACTTTTTCAAAAGTCCCCCGCGTTATTATTTACCCAGCGCGGCGAGAGCGGTTTCGATCTCGCCTTTCTTTTCCAGGAATTTCGCCAGTTTTGCCCGTTCCGCCTCGACGACGGCGGCGGGCGCTTTATCGGTGAATCCCTTATTCGCCAGCTTTGCCTCGGCGCGGGCGATCTCGCCCTCCGCCTTCTTCAGCTCCGCCGACAGGCGCGCTCTTTCTTCCTCGGGGTCCACCATATCGGTCATGGGGATGAAGACCATGGCGCTATCGGTGACGATACGCACCGCGCCCTCGCCGGCGTAATCCTCAACCACCTCGAGGGACGCCGCCCCCGCCAGACGGCGGAAGAACTCGTCCGACCCCTCAAAGGCGTGCGGATACCGGGTCTTCACGAACAGATTTACTTTTCTCGACGGCTTCACGCCCATCTCGGCGCGGCGCGCCCTCACGGCGCCGATGGCCTCGATCACGCGGTCCATATCCGCCGCTTCCTCCGGGAAGGCGGGGATCGCCGCGGGATCCGGATAATCCTTTATCATGATCGACCCGTCCTCGCCCGGCAGACCCGAGAATATCTCCTCGGTGATGAACGGCATGAACGGATGGAGCAGCTTCAGCGTCTCCCGGAGAACGTAAGCCAGCACGTTCTGCGCCACGAGAGAGCGTTCCTTGTCCTCGCCGGACACGGACTTCTTCGACAGCTCGATGTACCAGTCGCAGTACTCGTCCCAGATGAAGTCGTAGATGGAGGACAGCGCCACGCCGATCTCGAAGCTGTCGAGATTCGTCCTGACGGACGCGGCGGTGCGGCTGAGCCCGGTCAGGATCCACTTGTCCTCCGGCATGAGCTTGTCAGCCGCCGGAAGCTCGATATCCTCTATCTCGAGATTCATCATCACGAAACGCGCCGCGTTCCACAGCTTGTTGGCGAAGTTCCGCGCCGCCTCGATGCGCTCGTCGGAGAAGCGCATATCGTTCCCCGGGCTGTTGCCTGTGGCGAGAGCGAAACGGAGCGCGTCCGCGCCGTAGTTTTCGATGATCTCCAGCGGATCGATGCCGTTTCCGAGGGATTTCGACATCTTCCGTCCCTGGGCGTCGCGGACCAGACCGTGGATCAGCACGGTGCTGAACGGGATCTCACCGGTGTACTCCAGCGACGAGAATATCATCCTCGATACCCAGAACGTGATTATATCGTAACCCGTGACAAGGGTGTCCGTGGGGAAGAATTTTTTCAGGTCATCCGTGTCGCGGGGCCATCCCATGGTGGAGAAGGGCCACAGAGCCGAGCTGAACCAGGTGTCCAG
>JAFWWR010000042.1 GCA_017518025.1 Clostridia bacterium | reverse complement strand
TTTTTCAAAAGAATTTTAGGAGTCTCGTATATCTCTTTGATACACTTCGTCTTGTTGTTCAATTTTCAATGAGCGCGCCGCCCCTCTCGAGGCGAGCTTGACCATTTTATCACATTACTTCCCCTTTGTCAACACCTTTTTTTACTTTTTTTTAAGTTTTTTTCGCTTTGGTCATTTGTGTGAATACTCACGCCCCTTTTCTTCTGTTTTTTCGCCATTTCGCGCTATTATTTTCGCCGATGTACGTTTGTTTGATACGCTCTGACCGGGGTCCATGGGATTCCTGCGCAAAAAATAAAACGCCCAGTTCCTCTATCTCATCACCCAAACCATTTTTTGAGGCCTTTGGGTGGGCGGCAGGTGGAACAAGGGTCGGGCTTCGATCCGCAGGGGACCGGAACGTCGACCAGGATCGTGTCGTTCCCTATTTTCACGATACACTCCCAGGGTACTCTCGTCCGGTTTTTGGAAAAAATCATACCGGACAGAGAATCCGGGGTCACAAGGATCGCGGTGATCCTCCCGCAGTCCGGGTCTATCTCGAAATCGGACACCTGTCCGATCCTGTCGCCGCTGCGGACGTTCACCACGTCCTTTTCTCTGAGATCGCAAGTAGTACAAGCCATATATAAACGCCCTCCGTTTGAGTTCTTCCACGTTCCATTATATTCAAATGGAAACAAACGAATCACAGCGCGGGGCCGGACGACCTTTTTTGATTTGCCTTTTTTTCGCGATCAGCCGAAGAGCTGTCCCGGGAGTTTCAGCTTTTCTTTCGGCGGGAAGGACCTGTCGAATTCGCCGACGTCCCTCTCGTCAACGTAATACCCGGCGGGGGTCTGATACACTCCGGTAACTCCGTCGAGATATCCGGGGATCAGCTCGCGGCAGAGGAAGAACGACGAATCGGCTTCCTCCGGCAGGTCGTGATACCTGATACCGAATTTTGAGGCGTAGTCGAAGCCGCTTTTGCCGTAGAACAAAATATTGCCCTCGAACAGCACGGCGCCGAAACCGAGCCCGGCGGCGCGTTCCAGAGAATAGTCAAGCAGGATCTTGCCGTAGCCCTGCCGTTTCAGATCGTTCGCGATACAGATCGGGCCCATGGTGAGAACGTCAACCGTGCCTCCGCCGTCCTTTTCGATCACGGTCCTCATGAACATATTCTGTCCGATGAGGCGCCCGTCCTTTTCCATGACGAAATCAAGCTCCGGGATAAAGGCGGGATCGTCCCGGAGCACGTGGAGCACGAAGTGCTCGAAGCACCCCGGGCGGTACACGTTCCAGAACGATTCTCTGACGAGGTTTTCTATCTCTCTTTGTTCTTCCACCCTCTCGGGGCGTATATTTACGTCACAGTATCTCATGATGATTATCCTTCTTTCCGTTTTTGTTGTCACTTTCTGCCGTCAGGGATCTTCAGTATTCTCCGGATGATGCGGAATCGCGCGCGCTCCGGCAACTTGTCGAGCAGGATCAGGAGCGGATTACGGTTTATCGAGTAGGAGAATGCGGGATCCTTTTTATTCATAATGCGGTTTATCTTTTTCGCGATCTTCTCCGGCGGCACCCGGCGCGCCTCCACCCGGTCGACGATGTTCCTGAACCGCTTCGCTCCGAGAGAATAGTGGGTGGTGTTCTCGCAGAAGGAGTCGAGCTGACGGGTGGAATCCCCGAGCATCCCCGTGTCTACGGCTCCGGCGCGGAGCACCGAAACGGGGATCCCCAGGAGTTGGAGCTCCATGCGGAGAGAATAGCAGTATTTGTCCAGCGCCGTTTTGGTGATCCCGTAGATTCCCGTGAACGGAAGCGGATCGCGTACCGCAAGCTCGCTTGTCACGGTGATGATGCGGGAGCCCTCTTTCATGAGCGGAAGAAAAGTCCTGTTTACAAGGAACGCCCCGCCGAGATTGACGCGGAAGGCGCGGTCGAACTTTTCCGGGGAGATCTCGACCAATGAATCGAGGGTGTAAATCCCTGCAAGATGGACGATCGCAAAGAGGCCGTCCGTCTCCTCCGACACGGCGCGGAACGCTGAAGCGACGGCGTCTCCGTCCGTCAGATCCGCGATCAAGGAAATCACCGCCGTGCTTTCGGGACACCGTTCTCTGTCCAGAGCAAACACGCGGTAGCCGTTTTTTGTCAGCAGGTCCGTCACCGCCCTGCCCATGCCGCCGGCGGCGCCGGTCACAAGAACGTCTTTCATTTTCCGAAATAATCCTCCAACGTGATAAGAAAATCGATCACTCCGTTTTCCGAGTCCTTATTCGACGCCTTTCATGATCTTCGTGCCGAGCCAGATGAAAAGTACCGCCGATACGATCAGCACAACGAGAGCCGCCGTCATATTCCACAGTCCGGCAAGCGCGCTGAGCGCGGGCGAGAGAGCCACGAGAGCCACGACCTTTGAGAGCTGTGTCATGTATCTTTTTTCGTCCTTCGGTTTCACCGACTGCGTCGCCCTGACCGGCAATATTTTGTAATTCTTCGTCAGCGCCATGAGTCCCGCGTAAAGCAGGATCGCCGCCGAGAAGACACTCATAAGGATAGAATAACCGTATTCCATACGTCAGCCCACAAGATCTATCCAGTATCTCTGTTCGACGACGCCCTCCGCGTTGACAAATTCGTTTTCGAGGACGCCGCCGTTTTTGATTATCGTCTTCGCCGAGGCGACGTTGTCCCTGTCGCAGACCATCAGGACCCGGTCGATCCCCAGCTTACGGCACTCGAGGAGCGCCAGGCGGATCATCTCCGTTCCGTACCCTTTTCCTCTTTCACTCGGCCTGATTCCGTCG
Organism: Clostridia bacterium; assembly: GCA_017518025.1. Classification (GTDB taxonomy): domain Bacteria; phylum Bacillota; class Clostridia; order Oscillospirales; family CAG-272; genus RUG11130. The sequence continues at coordinate 954 of JAFWWR010000042.1, read as the reverse complement.
CCGATATGGCCGCCCTCCTTAAGAAGGAAATCGTTGAGATAATGGCGTATGTTGACCGCGCCGACAAGGCGGTCCCGGTCTTCGTCCAGCAGGAAGAACACGGAGTCCGGGACCCAACCGTCCGACGGGTCCCTGTGCTCCAGTTCGGCGAGATAACGGTCAAAGTCCCGGGGGTCCTTCCGGAAGATCGCTGCAGGCGAACCGTTGGTGTGGTTTTTCGTCTGATCTTCTTTCCATTCGTCGATCATCCCGCAGAGTTCTTCCCTGTATTCTTTTGTCAGTTTTATCAGTCTGAGATTCATTTTCCCCTCAATCCCCGGATTGAACTATCTTTCCCATATAGAATTCGTCCGTGAGAACGCCGTTGACTTTCATCGACTGCGATCTCGTCCCCTCGATTTTGAAGCCGCTTTTTTCGTAAAGCTTTATCGCCGCTTCATTAGCGCACTCCACGGTCAGCTCCAGCCGCGTCACCCCGGACGAGCGCGCCCATTGGTCGAGGCGGCGGAAGAACTCCGTTCCGATACCCCGCCCGCGGTACTCCGTGAGAAGTCCGACGACGATATACGCCGTGTGGCGGACGCGGTTAAGTCTTCCCCGCTCCGCGGAAATGAAGCCCACCGGCTCCCCGCCGTCGCATACGGCGATCAGAAAAAGGTCTCCCTTGGTGACGGAGGACTCGATCTTCTCCCTCAGGAGGCTCGTGTCTTTCGTTTTCTCGCGGCGCTCTCCCGGTTCGTAAAGCATGAAGTCCGTCTCACCGTCGAGGCGGCACATCATCTCAAAGAACAGTCCGGTATCCTTTGTCGTTATCGGCCTTATGGTCATATTTTCCTCCTTGAGACGGCGGATCGGCGCGGATCTTCCGGGCCGTCCGCGAAAAGCTGCTTGAACATTTCGGCGTTTATCTGGTAAAGATCGTACGCGCCGGGCACCAACGTCTCGGCGGTGTAA
>JAFWWR010000041.1 GCA_017518025.1 Clostridia bacterium | reverse complement strand
TGCTGGGAGCCGTCGGCTTCGGCTTTTCCGTCACGGGGCAGTATTTCGCCGCAAAATCCTCCGCCGGCTTCGGCACGGGAGTTCGCGAGGCCGTCTTTCGCAAGATCCAGGGGATGTCATACTCCGATCTCGACGGGATCGGTATCCCCACGCTGATAAACCGGCTGACCGCCGACTCAACCCAGGCCCAGAGCGGTCTCAACATCCTGCTCCGCCTCGTTCTCCGCTCGCCGTTCATCGTCATCGGCTCCGCCGTCATGACGTTCACCATAAACGTACCGATAGCCCTGATTTTCACCGCCACCATTCTGGTGCTGGCCGCCGTGATGCTCGCGGTGGTGCTGTCCTCGGTGCCGGTCTACAAGAGATCCCAGGCGGCTCTCGACCGGGTCACCGAACTGACAAGGGAAAATCTCACCGGAGTCCGCGTGCTCCGCGCCTTCCGGCGCGAGGAGGACGAAATACGCGAATTCGACCGCGCCACCGGCAGACTTGCCGGACTCCAGCGGCTTGCGGGACGGATCTCCGCCGTCATGAACCCCGCGACCTACGTGATAATCAACGCGGCGCTGATAATCATCATCAGATCCGGCGCTCTCAAGGTGAATTCCGGGGCCATGACCCAGGGGCAGATCATCGCGCTCTGTAACTACATGGCGCAGATGCTTGTGGAGCTTCTGAAACTTGCCAATCTCATCGTTATGCTTTCCCGGTCCTACGCCAGCGCGCAGAGGATCGCCTCTCTCCTCGGAAAGGAGACGGGCGAGCCATCCCCGTCGCACGCCGCTCCGCCGGAGAAGACCGAAGGAGCGCCCCGGGTGGAGTTCCGCGACGTGTCCGTGAAATACGGACGCAGTCCCGAGGAGTCCCTCAGCGGGGTGTCGTTCAAGGCGTATCCCGGCGATACCGTCGGCATCATCGGAGGCACCGGCTCCGGCAAATCGACTCTCGTGAATCTGATACCGCGGTTCTACGACTGCACATCCGGCACGGTTCTGATCGACGGCGCGGATGTGAAAGACCTCGACATTAACGAACTCCGTATGCGGTGCGGCGTGGTGCCCCAGAAGGCCGTCCTCTTCAAGGGGACCCTGAGGGACAATCTCAGGTGGGGCAACGGGTCCGCAGACGACGGAGAGATGACCGAGGCGCTCCGTCTCGCCGAGGCGGGCGACGTCCTCGAAAAGCTCGGAGGACTGGACGCGCCGGTGGAGCAGTACGGCAGAAACCTCTCCGGCGGACAGCGGCAGCGCGTGACAATTGCCCGGGCGCTGGTGCGCCGTCCGGAGATACTGATACTGGACGACAGCGGCTCGGCGCTGGACTACGCTACGGACTCCCGGCTCCGCGCGTCTCTGTCGTCCCTCGACTACCGGCCTACGACCTTCATAATCTCCCAGAGGACGTCCTCCGTCATGAACGCCGATCTTATCATCGTCCTTGAAGACGGAGAGGTGGTCGGCGCGGGCAAACACGACGAGCTGTACGCGTCGTGTCCCGTCTACCGGGAGATCCACGACGTGCAGTTCGGGGAAGGGGGTGAGGACGGTGAGTAACTCCTCCCCGAAAAGAGGCGCGACTCTCCGGCGGATGCTCCGCTTCGTCGCACCTTACAGGTTTTCGCTGATACTGTCCCTCTTGACCGGCGCCGTCAGCGTCGCCGCACTGATGTATATCCCGGTGCTCATCGGACGCGCCGTGGATATGATCGCGGGAAAGGGACGGGTGGACTTCGCCGGAGTGGCGGGCATTTTGGTCCGTATCGCCGTCGCCGTCGCCGTGTCCGCCGTGCTCCAGTGGATCATGACCGTGCTGAACAACCGTATGACCTACAACGTGGTCCGCGACATGAGACGGCAGGCGTTCGGCACCATCCAGGAGCTTCCCGTGTCGTACATCGACTCCCGCCGCCACGGAACGGTGGTCAGCCGGGTCATATCCGACGCGGACGTGATCTCGGACGGGCTGCTGCTCGGATTCTCCCAGCTTTTTTCGGGGGTCATGACGGTGGCCGTCACGCTGGTGTTCATGATACGGATCAATCCGGTCCTCGCCGCGGTGGTGGCGGTACTTACCCCGCTGTCGCTGTTCGTGTCCCGGTTTGTGGCGTCGCGCACCTACGGGTATTTCAGAAAGCAGGCTGAAGTCCGCGAGGAGGAGACCGCTTTCGCGGAGGAGATCGTCTCCTCGCAGAAGACGGTAAAGGCGTTCTCCATGGAGAATGAGTGCCGTGAGCGGTTCAGCGAGGTAAACGGACGGCTTGAAAAGGCCACCGTCCGCGCCGTATTCTTCTCGTCGCTTGTCAACCCTTCCACAAGATTCGTCAACGGGATCGTATACGCAGCCGTGGCGCTCATCGGCTCCCTCATCGCCCTCGGCGACGTCCCCGCGGGCGCTCTTACGGTGGGCGGCTTGTCCAGCTTCCTCAGCTATGCGAACCAGTACACCAAACCCTTCAACGAGATCTCCGGAGTCATCTCCGAACTGCAGAACGCCATCGCCTGCGCCGCGCGGCTCTTCGAGCTGATCGACAGCGAGCGGGAGACCGACTCACCCGACGGCGACTTCCCGCGGGAAGTGAAGGGCGACGTGGATTTCTGTGACCTGTCGTTCTCGTACAGCAAAGACAAGCCGCTGCTCACCGGAGTGGATCTGTCCGTCAGGGCGGGCCAGCAGATCGCCATCGTCGGGCCCACGGGATGCGGGAAAACCACGCTCATCAATCTTCTGATGCGTTTCTACGAGCCGGACGAGGGCAAGATAACCCTCGACGGCGAGGATATCCGGAATATACCGCGGCACCGGCTGAGATCGAATTACGGCATGGTGCTCCAGGACACCTGGCTCAAAAACGCCACGGTCCGGGACAATATCGCCCTCGGCAAGCCGGACGCCACGGACGGGGAGATCGTCGCCGCGGCGGAGGCGGTCCACGCCCACAACTTCATCAAACGGCTGCCCGACGGATATAACACGATCCTCGGAGAGGACGGCGGCAGTCTGTCCGCGGGACAGAAGCAGCTTATCTCGGTGGCGCGGGTCATGCTGTGCCTGCCGCCCATGCTGATCCTCGACGAGGCGACCTCGTCCATCGACACCCGGACCGAAATGGAAATACAGGCGTCCTTTGCCCGTCTGACGAAGGGCCGCACCAGCTTTATCGTGGCGCACCGCCTCTCCACCGTCCGCGGCGCGGACAGGATCATCGTCATGCGGGACGGCAATATCGTCGAATCCGGCACTCATCGCGAGCTTCTTGAGGCGGGCGGATTCTACAGACACCTTTACGACAGTCAGTTCGCTCACTGACGGGAGGGTCGGAACAATGAAAAAAAGCAAAAACGGGTTCACACGCTCGAAGAACCCGGACAGCAAGCGCTTCAAGCGCGATATGGCGCGCCATCTCGACGGAAGATCCCTCAACTGCGTCACGGAGAAGATCGACGGAGTGGAGGAGATCGTCGGACGGGGCGGCGCCATCGCCGTCAGGGACGACGAGCTGATCGTCCTCGGCAGTCAGGACGTCGTTCTTCGCACGAAAATACTGTCGATGAACGCGTGGGAACTCATGTCCCTCGAAGGCGTGGTTATCACCGCGCCGGACGAGGAGCACGGAGGGGTTGAACGCACCATCGTCGCGTACTACAGCTACTGGCGGACGCTGGAAGACTGACGCCGCCCGAAAAAAACCGTTCCGCCGCCCGGGAGGACGCAAAATGGACATACTTATCGGAGGGGAACTGTCCGGGATGACCGTCAGGGAATACCTGACAAAAAACCGCGGCTTTTCCTCCAGAATGATAAAAAAACTGAAATTCTCCGACGGCGGGATCCTCGTCAACGGATCTTTCGTCACGGTGAGATACGTGCTCAAGGATGGGGACGTCCTCTCCCTCGCCACGGAGGACAGGCCGGAGGACGTGAGTCCCTACACTCTTCCGTCCGAGATGGAGATCGGGATCATCTACGAGGACGAATACGTCACCGCGGTGAACAAGCCAGCCGGGATGCCGTCGCATCCGTCCCACGGCCACCGGCTCGACACGGTTTCCAACGCTCTTGCGTATATCTACAGAGATAAAAACTACGTTTTCCGCCCGGTGAACCGGCTTGACCGGGACACCAGCGGATGTATGCTCACGTCAAACACCCGGGACGCGTCGTACAAGATGTACCGCGCCATGACGGAGGGAAAGATAAAGAAGACCTACATCGCCGTGGCGGACGGCGTGCCGGAAGCGGAGTCGGGCGTGATCGACAGACCCATCGGCAGATGTCCCACGAGCATCATCACGCGTCGGGTCACCTCGCCGGACGATCCCGCCGGCAAAGAGGCGGTGACGGAGTACTGCGTCCTCGCCGAGGCGGAGGGCAGATCGCTTCTCCTGCTCCGGCCGCTGACCGGGCGCACCCATCAGATAAGAGTCCACCTGGCGTCCGTCGGCGCTCCCGTCACGGGGGATGACCTGTACGGCAAAAGGTCGGAGCTGATAAAAAGGCAGGCGCTCCATTGCGCCGTGACCGAGTTTCCGCACCCCGCGGACGGCCGCACCGTCACGGTGGCGGCGCCTCTGCCGGACGATATGGCGCGGTTGACTGAAGAACTGTTCCCGGAGATAGATACTGACTCCGTGATTGAGAGGGAGGTACTTGGTGAAGACTGAAAAAGAAAGACGCGGGCTGTTCAAATACGTTCCCGTCGTCTCGTTTGTGATATTCTGCGTCACGGCGGCGGCTGTCGCCGTCCACGTGGCAATGTATCTGTCGCCGCGGTTCGCTGATTTCTTCAACAGATACGTAAGCTCCGTGTTCCGGCTGATCCTCGCGA